>CAXMLS010000809.1:0-3183 GCA_964194235.1 uncultured bacterium
AGATGTGTATAAGAGACAGGAACTACAGTGATACATAACTGCCGGAAAAAATAACCAAATAGGTATAACCGCGTTTGATTCGGAAAACCGCGCTGCGCAGAAACTTCACTTTATGAAGGCGTTACGCTCTTCGAGCAAACGGTCACAAACATGCAAGGACGCTACGCGGGGATCCGATGAAAGCCTTGCTTGCTACGCTCGCTTTGGCCTTATTAGCATGCACCGCCAGCGCGGACAGCACCTTTATCTATACCGGCAACATTTTCAACTACGGCAAATTCTGGTTTAACCCCGGGCCGGGAAAGACCGTTCCGCCGGATCAACTGGGGCCGAATCCGTGCAACTGTGCACTGGATGGAAGTTTGACGCTTAACGCAACTTTTGAAGCGACGGCGTGGAACTTCACGGACGGCACCAATGTTTGGAACAACACGAACTCCACCGGCATCATCAGTACTTTTAACGACATCGGAGGTCCAAGCTTCGATGGTGGACGTGATCCGGGATCCCCGTTTCGTCTGTGGTTTATCGACCTTACGAACACGTCAGGCGTGACCATGCTTACCAAGTTCACCACTGGGTCGATGCTCGATGCCGCGGACACGGCACCAAACCTCACAGTGTTTGGGGACCCGGGCATCTGGACGGCGGTGGCCGAGCCGGGAACGCTCGGACTGGTTGGCCTTGGGCTCGCTGGATTGCTTCTGCGTAAACGCAAGAAGGCCAGGGTTCCGGGTGTCTGGGAGCCACTGGCGTGAGCCGCCAATTGTCGCATTCCGCGGCGGCTTGCTGAATTCAGGCTTGGTCAGCGGCACTTCCGTTCGGTAGCGAGAATCCTTTAGCGGCCTGATCTACGGTAGGAAATATTTCGATCAACTGATCGACCTTCGTCAGTTTGAGGCTGTAGTCAAGCATTGGCTGTACCCCCGCAATGCGAAGCGCGCCGCCCGCATTCTTCAGTTTCGACAGGCACTTTACAATTGCTCCTATCGCCGCGCTGTCAGCATGGGTCACGCCCGCCATGTTAAATATCACCCGCGTGTCGCGCGCGGCGATCAGCTCATCGACTTCGCGACATAACCTCGCGCATTCCGGACCGGAGTGAATACTGCCTTTCATTTCCAGCGCGATGGTGCCGGGTTGGAGAGTTCGTCTTGTAAATTGCAGGATCACGAAGTACTCCCCTCTTCGCTTTCGTACGGAAACTGCCGGATGAGCCGCACGCAATCGCCAAGTGCGGAAAAAATTGAACTGCCCCACCCACACGGCACAAACGAAGCCGATTTCTGATTGACGGCTTTGTCGGCCTCGGCATAAAAACGGAGTCGTTGCCCGGGAGGTGGAACGGCAAACTCCTTAACGGTGATTTTAAAGGGCACGTTGCCGCCGGGCTGCTGCTTCACAATCGAGAAATGATGCAGCTGCATCAACTGTTCCCCGGGTTCTGCCTGGATGTATACCCAATCGCTCATCTACTTGTTCCTCACTTTTGTTGGCGGGAGTCTATATCGCGCGAAGCCGGTGACGCAACCCCGGCAGTTACGACGGTGGGCGCCAGCAGTAGTTTGGAACGCGCGTGGCGGGAAAGAAGGAGCACTGAAGATATCAACGAGGTGAATTTATAATCCGGAACAACGCTTGAAAATTTGTCAATTTCGATCAGAAATCTTCTATTTCGGAGATGGCCTCCAAATATTACTTTGAGGCCGCTCTACAGGAAATAGTGTAGGCGCGAGGGTATGTCTGGCGTGCTATTAAAGATGTCTAACGTATCTGGTAGTGGTTTGTACGGGAAGTTCAGTAGGCGACTAGCTTCTTCAAGAATGATTACCCTGTTTGAGCGCAGTACGTCCCCAGGAGAAACAGCATGAAACGGAATACACAAGATCCGGCGTCAACGACGACCGCTACGTTAGAGTCTAGCGTGGCTCCGACAAATACACGCAAGAACGCGACCGACGTGAAACCTGGGGGGGCCGAGGGCAAGGTTGCCGGTGGCGATGCGAAATTGGCGCACTCCGCGAACAAAGTTGCCGGTGGGGGCGGGAAAAACTTCGGCACGGATAGCAAAGTCGGTGTTGACGCGAAATTTGCCAGGACCGGGAGCAGAGTTGCGGGTGGCGGCTCGAAAACTGCGATCGCCGACGCGAAAGTTGGTGGCGGCAACGGGAAAGGCGCCGGGGACAGCAGCAAGAGCGGCGGCAACGGCCAAGGCGGATCGGTTGGTGGAAACGGAAATGGGTTACAAGTGGGGGCCGGGGAACTAAACGCCATTCTTGCGAGTTTACAAACGATGTGCCACGGCGATTTTTCTGTGCGACTGCCGGGCGCGTGGACGGGTTTGGCGGGAAAGATTGCCGACACGTTTAACGAGATCGTCACTGCGAACCAGCAAATGGCGAACGAGCTGCGACGCGTCGGGCAAGTGGTCGGTAAAGAGGGAAGAACGCGAGAGCGCACGCGATTCCATCAGTCGAAGGGCGCATGGGGAGAGATGGAAGGGTCCATCAATACCCTGGTGGAAGATTTGCTGCGGCCGACGACGGAAGTAACGCGCGCGATTGCGGCGGTGGCGCAAGGCAACCTGACGCAAACGGTGCGCCTGGACGTGGACGGGAGACCTCTCGAAGGAGAATTTTTGCGGTCAGCCGCCATCGTCAACACCATGATTCAGCAGTTGGGCGTGTTCACGGCGGAAGTCACGCGCGTGGCGCGCGAAGTCGGCACAGACGGAAAACTGGGCGGGCAGGCGCAGGTTCCGGGCGTGGCGGGCACGTGGAAGGATCTCACCGATTCAGTGAACTCCATGGCCAGCAACTTGACCGGGCAAGTGCGCAACATCGCGGAGGTGGCGACAGCGGTGGCCAGCGGGGACTTGTCGCGCAAAATTACGGTAGACGTACGCGGCGAAATTCTGCAGCTCAAAGAAGCAATTAACACGATGGTGGACCAGTTGCGCTCGTTCGCATCGGAAGTAACACGCGTAGCTCGCGAAGTTGGTACGGACGGAAAGCTGGGCGGACAAGCGGTGGTTCCGGGCGTGGCGGGAACGTGGAAGGATTTGACGGACTCGGTAAACGCCATGGCGGGCAACTTGACGGCGCAGGTTCGCAACATCGCCGAGGTAACCACGGCGGTAGCGCGCGGCGACTTGTCGCGCAAAATCACGGTGGACGTGAAGGG
>CAXMLS010000810.1:0-2809 GCA_964194235.1 uncultured bacterium
ATGTGTATAAGAGACAGCTTCAAACGTCGTATAACTCACGCCGGTCTTTCCACTATCGATGGTTTTTACGACCAGCGCGAGGTGATAGACCCGGCTTCAAAGGGACTATAGTTTCTCGATTCGGGGCTTCCGGGGCGATGCTCCTCCGTATCGGGTGCGATGGAATGAGGGTTGCTCGTAAGAGTTCTAGCGACGCTGTATAAAGCGCCCTCAACCAATCGAAAGCAATGAAATAGAAGCGCACACTCTTCTGTCCCTACTCCGTCAATTAGGTGTTGAATGGCCAGCTATTTAAGCACATGCTTCGCCGGTGACTTCGCCAACAAATAACTTCTCGTTTCTCCCAGGCGTGCCCGCCCGCTATGTCCTCCAAAGACTTGCCGAGGCCGATGGTCATGAAGTCAGCACTGGGAAGCTGGGTAGTCCCCAAAGCTCTGCGGCACTTGCGGTAAACACCTTTGGCTGGTTCCACGAACGACCGGAGTGTCTGCCGCCGTTTACAATGCTCGGACAAACCACGTCGCTAGCTACTGTCGTCGAAGTCGAGCATAGTGCCCGCTTTCCGTGGTCAGGTGGTAGACACCCATGGCTCGATGCGTGGGTGGAAACACTCGATGTTATTATTGGCATTGAGTCCAAGAGATTCGAGCCGTACCGAAGCCCAAAATTCTCAACCCTATCAAGCGCATACGACCGCCCAGTTTGGCATGACCACATGGGCCCTTACGAAATCATGAGAGATAGAATTCGTTCCGGAGCCGAGCGGTTCGAATTTCTCGACGCGGTGCAACTTGTAAAGCATGCTTTCGGATTGGTGACGGAAGGTCGCCGGAAAAGAAAGCGGCCTTACTTGGTTTATTTGTACGCCGAACCCGCAGCGTTAGCCGGTCGAACTATTTCCGATGTTAGCAGACAACAACACCGTTCCGAGATCGTTCGCTTCGCCGCAGCGATCAATGGAGCAGAGGTGGGTTTCGGGGCGATCAGCTACCACGAATGGCTCAACACCTGGTCCGACACAGACGCCAAACTCGTAAGCCATCGCGCCGCAATCATCGAGCGTTTCCAGCCCTAATTGAATTGCCGCTACGTGACGAGGTTCTAAAATGGCCGATCCCCCCGGTGAAGTGGCGTCCATAACGCGGCATGCGGTATTGTTTTACTCGCAGTCAGTTTCGAACGACGGCCATGCGCTTTATCATGAAGATCCTCCACATAGTTAAAACCGTTGCTGGCGCGACCTGGGTTTACCACCAGATTCGCGTCCTCTGTTCGCTGGGCTTTGAAATCATTGTCGCTCTTCCGTCGGCCACCGCTGGTCTTGCACCAAAATATACGGAGGCAGGCGCTACGGTCGTACCCATTAATCTCGACGTCCCTACGAAGCAGCCTTGGGCAATTCCAGTGCGGCTCCAAGCTTGCAGAACCTTAGTTAAAAACGTCAGGCCTGATCTGATTCATACGCATCATGTAGGCACCACTCTTGTGGTCAGGGCGGCCTTGGGCAAATCGTCTCCGGTCCCGCGTATTTTCCAGGTGCCTGGTCCATTGCACCTCGAGCACGCTTTTTTCGCGCACGCTGAGACTGTGTTGGCAGGCCCCCGGGATCATTGGATCGCCGGCTGTCGCTGGACATATAACCGATATCACCGCTTGGGTATTCCGACGAACCGTGTTTTCCTTTCCTACCCGGGCACTGATCTAAATTTATTTTCGTCCTATCGTACCAATGAATTGCGCCGAGAGCTGCGTCTCGCGCCAGAGACTCCCCTTGTAGGCATGGTCTGCTATATGTACGCACCGAAGCGATTTTTGGGCCAGACAGTCGGGCTCAAGGGGCACGAAGACTTCATTTCTGCGTTTCAAATTGCCCGAGAACAATATCCCAGGCTTCAGGGAGTCATCATCGGCGGCGCTTGGGCCGGTGCCACTAGGTACGAAAAACATTTGCGAGAAATCGGACTGCGAGAGTGCGGGGACTCCCTGGCGTTCTTGGGCTTTAGGTCTGACGTTCCCGCGCTTTATCCTGATCTTGATTTAGCGGTTGTGGCATCCCACTCGGAAAACGTTGGTGGCGCTGTTGAGCCGCTCCTCAGCCGAGTTCCGGTTATCGCGACAAATGTCGGCGGCCTTCCCGACTTAGTCCAGGACGGCGTTTCCGGCAAGCTAGTCCCCCCCCGAAATCCTCAAGCGCTTGCCGCCGCTATAGTCTCAACTTTGCGAAATCGCGAGGAAGCTGAGCGCCTCACGGTCGAGGGCAATAAAATAGCCCGGCATTTATTTGATGTGCAAAGAACAGCCCTTGAGGTTGCACAAATTTACACAACACTTGGACCGAGAACCGCGTAATCTAATCCGCGCAGCGTATAGCGCTCTTAATAGATTTCTTGATCGAGGATTCGAAATATATGGGCACGTATCCTACAGGGGAAAGCATCTACACGGACGGTTCGTATCTCGCCAAAACAGGTGGCACATGGCACTTGGAGGATTCGCCTTTCAAGGCGCGTCAGGTGGCTTCTATGTTGGCACGGCATGTTGAGGTTAAACCGAATACCATTTGCGAGATCGGATGTGGCGCAGGCGGCATTCTAGCCGAACTTCAAAAAGTGCTACCGGCACACATAACGTTCATCGGATACGATATAAGCCCTCAAGCGCATGTCATCAGCAGACGATTTGCGAATCCCACGTGCCAATTTATTTTGGGAGATGCATTCGCTGATCGCTTGGAATACGACCTGGTATTAGTGATGGACGTTATTGAGCATGTAGAGGATTGCTGGCTCTGTTGACATCCTCAATAACT
>CAXMLS010000811.1:0-5707 GCA_964194235.1 uncultured bacterium
GATGTGTATAAGAGACAGGAACAGTAGTTCCATGCATCCGTGCTTCTCCGTGGGAATTAAGCATCAACCTATTATACCGCCGACTACCTGCTGACCACTAAAATCCTAACAAGCACGTAATCTCTTTAACGAAATATCAGATTCCCTGTAGCGCTTTGATTCCCGCTGCTCGATTCAATCTTCCTTCCCGCCATTCACAATCGTGCCGCCAGCGCCGAAGCATTCCTGTGCGCGATGGCTTCGATGGTGATCATGGGATTTACGCCGGAGGCGTTTGGGAAAGAAGATCCGTCCATGACGAAGAGATTTCGTGCTTCCCAGGTCTCTCCTTCGGGGTTCGTCGCAGAAGTCCTTGGCGAACTGCCGAGACGGGCCGATCCCATAATGTGAAATGAAAAGAGCGCGACACGCCCGGCATCCCAGCCCGCGGAATCCATCGCTTGAGTATAGGAATCCAACGAACCATTACGGCCAGGCTCATAGCCGCACCACTTGGCGTGCGGTGAAAAAATCATTCGCGAGCCAGCAGCTTCCAGGATACGGGCTGCAGCGATAAAGCCATGCCGCAAGTGCAGGCGGTCAAACTCGGAAAGGGCGTAGTGCGACACGGGGTGGCCCTGCGCATCAATCGTTACCGTCCCGCTGCCCTTATCGCGAAGAAGCACGCCGATTCCAACGGTGTTTGCAAGCCGCTGCAAAACGCTGCGGTACTGCGCGGGCGCGCGCCAGGGAAGTACTGCGGTGGCAATGACCGGCTGCAACGCTGTGGTCTCATATTTGACCCCATAATTTCCCGTGAGGAAACGGTGCTCGTCGGAGTAGATCGCTTGCATAGTGCCTTCCCACGGGCGAATCTCTTCATCGAAAACGCCACAAACGTTCGAGACGGGATGTAAATGCAAATTTGCACCGATATGTTTGTTACGAAGACCGGAGTGCAGGAGAAGTGCCGGGGTATGAATCGCGCCACCAGCGACTACCACAGCCTTGCAGCGAATGCTGACGAGGTGGCCGCTTGTCGTTCGTGCTTCAATCCCTGTTACCTCTCCACGCGTTATTAGAATTTTCTGCGCGCGAGTCTGCGTGATTACCCGCGCACCATTTTTCTGGGCATCCACCAGCCAGGTTTTGGCGACGGATTGCTTCGCCCCGAGAGGACATCCGTATCCGCAAAAGCCGCAAAGTTTGCCTTGCTCGCAGGCAACCACATTGCGCGGCATGGCAGCCACGTGCCAGCCGAGCGAACGTAATCCGCGATCAAGGACCTGTTCGCGCGCGGAAACACGATTGTTGTTGGTGTTGACGGAAAGCCGCGTGCACACAGCGTCGAGGCTTCGGGTGTATTCCTCACTCATGAACCACGACACGCCGAAGGCGGCCCATTCCGCGCGAATCTCGTCAGGCGTGCGAAACGAGGTTGCGTAGTTGACCACCGTCCCGCCACCGAGGCATTCCCCAGCCAGTAGCCCAACACTGTGATCGATCGTAGCGGCAAAACCGCCTTCGGCGTACAACCGCCGATACCCGCCAAGCTCCGCACCGTCAAAGTCGGCGTTGTCGTAATAACCGCCCGCCTCGAGAACGATCACATCTTTTCCGGCAGCTGCCAGAACGGCAGCGGCAGTTCCTCCGCCTGCTCCGGAACCGATGACACAAACCTCGCAGGAAAGACTCATGGGCTCGGTTGGAATCGTCACGCTGAGCTCGCGCGGTAAAGCCGAGTTTTGCGCCTTCGGCGGCCCAGGATATTGAAGGCGATCCCATACCGGAGTCCGCGCACCGTGCAACGTAGGAATCATCACGTAGAGGAACGCCACTGCTTTACGCAACGCCTGGAACGTGGCTCGACGTCTTCCAATCGAACTGTCTGCCCACGACACCAGTACGCGAATACGCGCTTCCTCGGAAAGCGCCGAAAAACGCGATGCCTGGCGGATCGAAAGCAAACCATGCATTCGCGAATCCCAGATATTTAATAATTGGCGGAATTGCCGGTGGTCCGCTTCTCGCGGATTAAAATCCATGGCCTCGGCAATTGCTCCGGGAATGCCCAATTCCGAAGCGGAGGGCCACCCTTCGGAACTTGGGGCGAAAGTATCGCAAATGGACTGCAGCGACCGCTGCTGGCGTGGCGTAAGTTTCATGACGGAGGCATCAGATTAGCAGAAAGCTATAACAGGATAGGAAGACGGAAAACACCCCGAAACGGCACTGAAACCAAAAGCTTCGCAGTATCAATCTTTGCTGTTTTTATATTTATCTTTATCTTTCTTCGTGCCAACTTCGGCAAAACGCCTCTCCAACCCGGCCTTCGTGAACATATCGTCTGGAAAGTTCGGATGGAAAGTGCACGTCTCATAGAAGGCCTGGAAGAACCGGTGCCCATCACGTTCGCGTGAAACTTGCAAAGGCACCATCACGCCATCTTTTCTTTGATAGTTCGTGTAGATAGTAATTTCTTCGGTACGCTCGCGCGTGTTCTCGTCCACGGAAGCCATAACGCTTCGCAACAATAGGTGTGAGGAGCGGTCCACCGCCAGTCGCAAAGTGCGCTGCTGATCGGAAACTTCTACCCAATCGATCGGCAGCATGTCCGCGATGTCCCGGCCGGCATAGCGGACATTCAAGTTGCCGTCTTTCAATCGTGCGCGCAGCAGATTGTCTACGCTGTACTTAACCAGTTTCTGAAAATCGTGAACGGCCTCGGCTGGTTCCTCGCTCACGCCACCGCGGTCCATAGTCCATCCCTGATCGCCGTTGAAAAGATCAATAATATTGCGTTTTTTCGAATAATCGACGCGGTGTTTGTCGGGATAACGCCAATAATCCTTGAAATCAATGAAGCCTGTCAGTTCCCCGTTTTGTCCAAATTGCGCGCGACGGCCGTCGCATTCTCGTTCGCGAACTTCTAGATACGCAGGCCCGCCAAGCGCGTCAACCAGTTGCCTAAGTACCTCGCGTGCCTTGGCCGCATTTTGTTCCGGCATCATGGTGTCGGGGTTTTGCGGCGGTTGAGCTACAATAGCCAATGGGACTGCCCCGATCAAAAACAGCACTGCGGCGGCCATTTTCATCCGCATACCCGAAAACATCAGCCGCACAATACCGAGCCTCCATTTACATTGATGACCTCGCCGGTCATGAAGTTGGCCAGGTCAGACGCCAGAAACAAAATAGGTCCGGCGATCTCCTCAGCCGTCCCCGCACGTCCCAGAGGAATGGCGGCGGCCACCATTTTTTGTCCGGCCTTGCTGTCCAGCACGGCATTCGACATATCCGTGGCGACCCATCCGGGCGCAACGGAATTAACCAGGATGTTGTGTTTCGCCAGTTCGCTGGCCAACCCCTTCGTCAAGCTGATGATTCCGCCCTTGGATGCGCCGTAATGCGTGTGCAGAGATTCGCCGCGCTGCCCTGCCGTGGAACTGATGGGGATAATCTTTCCAGATTTCTGCTTGATCATGTGCGGTACCGCGAAATGAATAATCGAGTACACGCTTGTTAGATTCACTCGAATCATGTCATCCCATTGTTTTTCCGTCATTTTTTCGATGGGCAGATCATCCGTGTTCCACACTCCCGCATTGGGTACGAGAATATCCAGGCGCCCGAGCCGCGCGATAGCGTGTTCAACTAGCTTCTTATTGTCGGCGTGTCGGCCAACATCCGCTTTGAAGGCTTCCACCCGTGTGCCATGTTTCTGCGCTTCCTGTTCAATCTGAAGTGCCGGATCTTTCGCCTTGTTGTAACTAAATACAACGTCGGCTCCGGCTTGCGCGAACAGCTTTACCGCCGCCGCCCCGATGCCCCTGGAACCGCCGGTAATCAAAGCGGCCTTGCCTGCCAATGAAATCATTTATCCCCCGAAATAATTTGAAGCGAAAGGCGAAGACTGGTAGCTGTGTTAATGATTACTTGCGAGTGCTCCGTGGGCACTGCGAGCAGCCGCTATAAAGTGGCGAAACAACCGGTCAGAGAATGCGTCGCCAACCATGCGTTCCGGATGCCATTGCACTCCGACGACCCAGTTCGCGTCGCCTGTCCATTCGATTCCTTCGATCGTGCCGTCCAGCGCGTGCGCGGTAACCCGCAAGTTTTTTCCCACTCTTTCAACCGCCTGATGATGAGAACTGTTGATCCGGGCTTCGACGCCTTCTGCGATTCTGGCAAGACGACTAGTCTCAGCAAAAGCCGCACCGTGGACGGGATCGGTGCTGGGCTTAGGAATAACATCGTCTTTCGAGTGCGGCATTGTTGTGCCAGTTTCCGTGGGCAAATCCTGAATCAGCGTCCCTCCCAGGTAGACATTCAAAAGTTGACACCCATAGCAAATGGCCAGGACGGGTTTTTTTTCGCTGAAAGCGTGTTTCAGAATGGCGCGGTCCGTCGTTTCGCGGGGTCGATCCGCAGGCGCCGACTTGCCGCGATTGACGGAACCGTAGGCGGCAGGTTCGACATCTGCGGGACTGCCCGGCAAAACGAAGGCGTCGAGAGCAGGTAGCAGTTCTTGAAGTTGCTGCAAGTCCTTCAACGAGAGCAACACCGGCTCGCCACCAGCGGCGCGAACCGCGTCCTGGTAATTCTGAACCTTCGCTAGATTGCTCTCAGTTTCCTCGAGAGAAGTGCGCCACGGAATTCCGACCCGGGGACGATCTATTGTTTGGGGGGGCATGGAACCCGTAAATCCTAGCATCCCGGGTAGAAGAGCGGCAACCAGCCGACCATTCCAGCCTCACCCCCAACCGAGTCCACATAGGAATGTAATCGCTTGAGGGCACCGAGAAAATATTCAAGCCGAGATGGAGGACTCGCTGTCCAAACAGAACTCTGGTTGGTGAAAGAACGCAGGCAAATTGCGCAGACTGGACATTACCTGCTCGAAGGAATCAGCACATAACGTGACATGGCCGAGCTTGCGGCCCGGGCGCGGAGTTTTGCCATACAAATGAAGATGGGCGCCTGGAACGGCCAGTACCTCGGCAGTGGCCGGAGTTTCACCAATCAGGTTCAGCATGGCGGCGAAAGCTGTCGTGGCTGTGGAACCGAGTGGAAGATCCAGCACGGCACGTAGATGGTTTTCAAATTGACTGGTGATTGCACCCTCGATGGTCCAGTGACCGGAATTATGCACGCGCGGAGCCATTTCGTTGGCCAGAAGCCGGCCTTCGCATTCGAAAAATTCAATAGCCAACACTCCCGCGTAGTCGAGCGACTCGAGTACGCTGCGTGCAATATCTTCGGCGGTGTGTTGCAGCGCTGCATTCAGGGAAGGCGCCGGAGCCAGAGACAGTCTGAGAATTCCGCCGCGATGGCGATTTTCTACCAGAGGGTAAAACGCGATATCCCCGGAGCGTCCCCTGACGGCGATGACGGAAAGTTCGCGCGTGAACGGAACGAATTGCTCAAGAATAAATGGAGCGGTATCCGACGAGGGCGCAGCTCCATTTTCGTTAGGAGCGTCGGCAAGGGAATCTGCCAGCTCATTTTTCAGGCGAGTGATATCGGCGGCGGTGCGCAGCGTCCATTGGCCCTTACCGTCGTAACCCAGGCGGCAGGTTTTCAATACCGCAGGGAGACCGATAGTCCTGATTGCAGCATCGAAAGTTTCGATACTATAGACGGCAGCGAACGCGGTAGTAGCGATCCCCAATTTGTGAAATAGAGCTTTTTCTTTTAAACGATTTTGCGCGACGTCAAGTGTGGCGGG
>CAXMLS010000812.1:0-13781 GCA_964194235.1 uncultured bacterium
GATGTGTATAAGAGACAGATATATATGTCCAGAAGAGCCAGACCGATGGGTCCCTCGTTAAGGAGCGGTTCGGCCTCCTCAACACTTCGCGCCACACTGCATTCATAGCCTTCTGCAGTCAACACAGCATTCAGCCATCGGCCAATGGACTTGTCGTCATCCACGATGAGGATTCTCAATGGCTGATCCACATTCATTTTCTACCTGATGACAGCCTCATACGAAATCTCCTTCCCCTTCATCGCGATCACCTAGAAACGATAACCCAGACTAACTCGTCCCACCTGTGCACGGAAAGCTCCGGTGCTCTGGGCCAGGTGAAAGTAGGAATAGTCCGCGCCCAGTTCCAGATTTCCAAGTACGAAGCGGTTCTTCGCCGTTGCCTCCCAGGCGAAGTCATGGGGGTTTTGGTCGACGGTTTGAGTGCCATATTGCCCTACGTATTCGCCGCGGTAGATCTTGCCAATCGCGAAACGGAACCCTCCGAGTGCGAGGTGGCGGTGATATTGATTGGGATTAAAATAGCCATGAGAGAAGGTCTGGGTGAAGGAGCTATGAGCGTATTGATATCCCAACCCCACCGCGAAGTGCGAGTTCCCGATCCAGCGCAAGACTTCCGCATCTTCTCTTTGGGTGCGATTCGAATCTGAGTAGTGCTGCTTGGAAAAGTCCGCGCTTACGCGCCAGGAGCGTGGCTGCCAGTCAAGCCGGCTCCACCACCCCTCCGCCAGCAAGTCGAACTGAGTCGACTGGAATGTCGGGGAGACCGGAATCCGGGAGAAGCCTCCTTGTAACCAAAAACTCCGGATGGGATGGAGGATCAAGTCTCCTCGGTAAAGCGCCCGATTCGAATTGTCAGCAAAGCGAACGATTCCGCCCCCGCCTCCAACGAAAAGCCACCGTGTCAGCCGCACGCGGCCTTCATCATTAACGGAAAAGATGTTTGCCTTTGGCCCCTGGCTGACCCACAGAGACTTTTCATCAAGGCGAAAACTGTTGTTGAGATGGCGTCCGATTTGTAGATCGAGCCGTTGTCCGGTGCGCAAGGCACGGTTCCCTGCCGTGTCGCTGAAGTAGCTAGCATCGGCCTGCACTCGGTTCGGTGCGTTCTCCGCACGAGCCGCTGTGACTGGAAGCTGGTTCTTCAGCAAATCGTCCCGGTACTCCTGAAGGCGAAGGCTGTTGGGATGGCGCACTAGCGCTTGTTCCACTTCGCGGCGCGCCTCGTCCTTCTTCTTCTGAAGAAGTAGATTGCGCACCAGTCCGATGGCTGCCGCCTCATCGTTAGGGTTTGTTGCTAGCAGCTCACGGAAAAGCTGATTTGAGGACCCAAATTTCCCCTGGTAGCTCAGCACTCGGGCCAGTTCCAGTTTCGCCTCGCGGTTGGATGGGTCATCATGCAGAACGGCGCGGAAAGTCTCCATTGCCTGCGCATCGCGGCGCTGGTACGTATAAACCCTGCCCAGTTCAATGCGGAGCCGAGAATCTCCCGGAAATCGCTTGAGAGCGTCCTCCAGGGTTCGGATCGCCTGCGAATAATGCCGATGGCGGAGAGCCGTCTGGACTGCAGTCACACTCTGTTGAACGGATGTGTTCTCCTGTCCTCTGGCAAGACGAGCTTCCTCGGTCAGGAGAAAGCCCGCGAGTAGCAGTCCTGCCACAATGACCCGATCTCGAATCATCTTCACTCTCTTCTGCGACCCCAAACGCAGCGCTTCTTGAGGCATGTGGTATGCCGCTCGCAACAGTTAGAGATTCGAACGCTTTGGGCGTTCCAGGAGCGCGCAAGTGGGGAGAGTCGCTACACACATTGTATTGGATCGCCCCAGTTCAGGTGGATTCACGCCCTCCAGATCGTGCCCAAGTACATACCCCGGATGAAAAAACGGAGCGACAGGCGAATGGCCGTTCATTAAAAATCCTCCCGCGTTGCTTGCTAGTAGCCCAAATGACGGGTCCGGGAGCGCCAAGGATCAAGCTCGTTGAGCAAGTTGATCAAGCGGATCAGGAGACAGCGAGTGCCCCCGCCTCTTCATTGCAAACTCAACAAACAACGAACGAGAAAGCGCAAACAAATGGAGCGTCCTCGGCAGGCCCCAACAGTATCCTCGGTGCGGCGGATTCCGAAGGCAAGCAGCCGAAGCGCATCCTTTGGATCATTCCGAATTATCGGTCCGTGAGCGCCAATGCTCAACTGCCTCCGGAGTCCACGAAAGATAAGTTTTGGTTGGCGACACAGGACAGCTTCGACTACTCGTCTTTTGTGCTGGCTGGGATTCTCGCAGGAGAGGGCCAGGCGTCGAACGCAACTCCGCAGTTCCGTCAAGGCGCTGCCGGTTATGGCCGCTACTACTGGCACTCGTTCGTCGATCAAGCCTCCGGCAACTACTTTACGGAAGCGATTGTGCCTACTTTTACCCACGAAGACCCTCGCTACTACACCCTCGGTCATGGCCGATTCTTTCGCCGCACCGGATATGCCGTAAGCCGACTCCTCATCACCAGGACCGATTCGGACGGAAGCACTTTCAATTTCTCTGAGATTGTTGGCAACGGTGCAGGGGCAGGGGTGTCGAATCTGTATTACCCCAGCCAAGAGCGCACCTGGACCAAGACGGGACAAAAGTGGCCCACCCAGGTCGCTGTCGACGGCGTGTTCAACATCTTCAAAGAGTTTTGGCCGGACATCAACCGCACCCTTTTCCGGGGACACTACTAGTCACCCTCCCCTGATCGCCCTTCTTGTGGCACAAAACAGATCAGGGGAACCACCTGGATTTCTGACGGTTCCCCTTGACCAGGACGATTGAGCTTCGCGGGCAGTGCTCAGTGGCTGTGACCTTAGCCGTGTGCTTGCCCTTGTTCTTCTTATTGTCAGGATTCCCCTCTCGGTCTTTTGTCTTTCTTGTGGTGTTCAGCCTCAACCTCGTCGGCACGAGAGTCTCCGGGTTCTTGCTCGTTAATATGTGATTCTCAGTCACATTTGCCACGGGCTCCCCTTCTCCGTGCCAGAAATGAAAATCCCGCGTTCCAGATACATTCCAGTTGGGCGCAATTTTACCGTTTTGTGCGTTTTTGGCGTCTCGAAAAATCAATAACTTGCGCGTTTTCAATGCCTCTGAATATGCCGACTCCCCCCGCCTCCACCAATTTTCCGCGGTAATTTGGATAAGTATTAGTTTCGGTTCTCGTGCGTACAGCCGCGTCCTGTCATTCATTTCAGGAGCGGTTCATTTCCTTTCATGTGTGTCGCGCTGCGTCGTTAAAAAGGGGTGTCGCCGCTCTTGCATCCGATAACCCGGGCGGACTGGGCGCTCACGGAAAAGGGCATTCCATTCGTTAACTATGAGTGGGGTTCACCATCCTCTATTGAGTTCTTTAATTTCGCAACACGCAGTGTGCGGCCGGTCGCAGAAACTGCAAGGGACGTGGTTTTGGCTGTCCGCCTCGCGAGATGGGCAGATCCGCGTGGTGCGTGCAGACAGATTAAGTCCGATCTCCAATCGCAGTGCAGGAATTGCTTTAAGTACGCCAGGTGCAGATAATCGAGCTAGGGACACACCCGCAAGTCAGATAAGGAGCCCAATGAACACATATAACGTCACGCTGAGATACGAGGACCGCAAAATAGGCGCGGAGGGTCGAACGATCAAGGTGGATGCGTCCAGCATCGCAGGGGCGATTGGAAAGGCTACCCGAGATTTTGTGAAGAGTTTAGATCGTAAACAGCGCGTTGATATGAACAAAGGACTCAAAATCGAGGCCCTTCGCGTCACAACAGATAAGGCGGCGGAAGAGCCGAAGGCCGCGGAGGCGGGCGTCTAGCGAATTGCGGCTGCCAGCTGCCGTTCGGAAATGAATGACGGGGTCTGGCGATACAATGACAGCTGTATTTAGCTGACATCGCCTGTTGTGTCCCCGGGTGATCAGAAATCGTTTCGGGCTTTACAACGGGGAATACGCGACGGTTCCATGCGCCCATGCCGCCTGCGACGTTCACCAGTTTGTCGAAGCCCATTTTTTGCAGGACGCTGGCGACGATACTGGAGCGATACCCGCTTCCGCAGATAATGTGAATTTGTTTGCTGTGAGGAAGCTTCTCCACGTTTTTCAAAACGTTTCCGGCCATGATGTGTTCGGCTCCGGCGATGTGGCCGGAATTCCACTCTCCCTCGCTAGTAACGTCCAACAGAAATACCTCGCTTGAACGGTTGCGCAATTCTTCCACTGATATTTGTGGGATATCGGCTTGCTCTAATCCCGCTTCGATCCACGCGGCCATTCCCCCTTTGAGATATCCGCGCACTTGATCCAGCCCCACTCTCACCAGAGACCGAGCTGCCTGGTCATAGTCCGAGGAATCGTCGCCGACCAGAAAGATGTCCTGATCGTAAGGAAGCACCCACGCCGACCACATGGAAAGATTCTGGCCAGCGCCGATGTTGTACGCGCCTGGAATGTGGGCGCCGCCGAATGCCTCTGGACGCCGGAGGTCGAGAATCACGCCTCCACTTTGCTGCACTTGTTCCTTAAACTGCTTCACAGCAATCGCAGCTTTTCCCGGAATAGTTCCAAGGACATTCGGCCCCTGGGCATTCAGCCGCTTCATGCGCTTGTAATATTCGGGAAAGTGCGGAACGGAGCCGAGGATCTTTTTCACAAAGTTGATTTCCGCAGGTTCGCCAAAAAATGGACTGCAGGCTCGTTCGTACCCGAGCGTCGACTGCTGCCGCTCTGACATGCCGGCTCCACACAGTGAACCAGCACCATGAGCCGGATGTATTTCGATTCCATCGGGTAATGACGTGACGCGCGCGTGAACGCTGCGGAAGAGCTCACTGGCGAGGCGTTGCTTTGCCGCGTCGCCGAGTAGATCAGGTCGCCCCAGCGAGCCTACGAAAATAAAATCGCCGGAGAGCAGGGCCATCGGTACGTCCGCGGAGCGCTTGCGATCGTAAACAACGAAGGACAGGTGCTCTGGCGTGTGACCGGGTGTGTGGAGGGCAACAATCCTCAAGGAGCCGGCTTGCAGTTCTTCGCCATCGCGAAATTTGTGGTGCTCGAACGCGTACGAATATTCCTCGCCCTGGTCATGGCCGCTTAACCACAGCTCCGCTCCTGACGCTTGCGCCAATTCCAGCGCCCCGGAGGCGTAGTCTGCGTGGATGTGAGTCTCAAGAATATGAGAGATGGTCAAATTATGAGCGGACGCGTATTGCAGATAAGTATCTACATCGCGTTTGGGATCGACCACGACGGCCTGGCCATCGGCACTCAGGATGTAGGAATAATGCGCCAGTCCCGGAATTTCAAGTTTATGCAGCTGCATAAATTAACTCCTCTGCCTTTCGCGTCCCAGCAGCTGGGAATAATTTGCACGCACGCCTTCGCTGGCGCTATGACAGACCAGATCGCACAGCTTGAAAATGGTGGGATCGGCAATGGAATAAAAAATGCTGTTCCCTTCCCGTCGCCGGGTCAACAAGCCGGCATGGTGCAGCGCCTGCAGATGTTTCGAGATATTAGGCTGGTTTCCAGAAAGCTCCACGGTAATTTGATTTACGCTCTTCCCGCCACTCTCCAGGTTTTGCAGAATGCGCAGACGAGTGGCGTCGCCCATCATGCGGAAGCGATGGGCTACGAGCTCTATCATTTTGTCGCTTAGGGGCAGGTGTTTAGTGCGCACTTCCATCTCCTTGACCTATACAACCATATTAGAATATAGTTGTCAAGAAGTTGATAGCCGTTTCGATAGCAGCACTAATTTCAGGAGAGTCTAATGCCCGCATGGCTTCCGTCGGTATTGATAATTGTTGGCTACATCGTGTTGATGCGGTGGGTTCTGCCGCTGTTCGGGGTGCCCACTTGAATGTCCGGCACCTGTGGCGCCGGGTCGCGGCGCACCGAGAAGCAGCCGTGGTGGAAAGAAACTAAAGAATAATCTCGCGATTTGTAGAACGTGCGACGAAGCATCGGAGAAAATATGGAACACATCGGCCCAACACAGCTAAATGGTAACTCCCGCTACGTAATCATCGACGTGCGGGAATATCCCGAATTCGCGGGAGGTTCGATTACGAGCGCTCGCCTTGTGCCTCTCTCTACGTTGGAAATCGCGGCGAAGGCATGGGATCCCGGCACACCCTACCTGTTCGTTTGCAAAACGGGCGGCCGGGCCAGGAAGGCTGCAGCCAAGTTGGCGCAGATGAATTTCAGCAACCTGGCTGTTTTAGACGGCGGCATGGATGCGTGGAGACAGGCCGGGCTGCCGTGCGAGGTCGCACAAAGTAAACCCTGGTCCCTCGAACGCCAGGTCCGCACCATTGCAGGAGCGATGATTTTGCTTTGGACTATTCTTGCGATAGCAGTCTCCCCGTGGTTTCTGGCGGGGACATTGTTTGTTGGAGCTGGTCTCCTGTTTGCCGGAGTTACGGACCTGTGTCTTATGGCCACGGTTTTGGGCAAAATGCCATGGAACAGACCGAGCGCCTGAGTGTGATCGCAGAATCTTCCGTTGGCTAAGCTTCGCTTCGTCAGGCTACGGAAAATCTCCCGGCAAGCGAACTTCTGCCGGAAACTCGGTAGAGACATGGACCGCAAGACTGACGTATAAAGAAGTCGCCTCACAAAGTTAGAGAGGAAACTCAGTGCCCAAAATATCGCGACGAGCATTTGTGGGACAAGCGGCCGCTGGCGCTACCGCACTTGGAGCTGTTGCCACGCACGCCGAAGCACAACTGGTCTATAAGTCCTCGGATTGGAAATTGGCAGAGTTCAATCATCTCCTCAAAGACACCTCGCGAGTGAAGCAGGTTTTCGACGAAATTCAGATCGGTGACGGCAAGTTTCTGAATAACATAAAAAACTCCCTGAACGGACTGCACTTCGGATTTGATATTCCGACGAAAGAAATCAAGATCGTGGCCGCGCTGCATGGTCCTGCAAACATGTTGAATTTTGACGATTACGTCTGGCAGAAATACCGCATTGGGGAATGGCTAAAGGTAAATGACCCGAAGACCGGACAGCCTGCAGTTCGCAACGTGTTCTATGCAGGCAAATCGGCGCATGGGACGCCCGCAGCTTCCGAAGATCCCAACGACGAAAACTCGTCTTATCAGGACGCGAGTATTCAAACTTTGCAAGTCCGCGGCGTGCAGTTCCTCTGTTGCCACACGGCTACCGAAGAGCAAGCGCGCGTCTTAATTAAACAATACAGCCTTACTCAGCAACCCGAGGAAATCGTGAAAGATATGCTTTCGCATACGCAGCCGGGTGTTCTTGTCGTGGCATCCATGGTCGCGGCCGTTGCGTTGCTGCAAAGCGAAGGGCATTACTCCTACACCACTGTATGAGCGTTCGGAAAGAACAGGGCAGGCTCGTCAGGACAATTGTAACGGCATTGGCGTTTTCGGCTTTATTTCTCGCGTCCTGCCCTTCGAACTTTGCACAAGTTTCGCCCCCGTGGAGCAAAGGCCGGAATGCCCCCGCGGTGGATAAGGGCTTTACTTTCCCGGTCGCCGATATAGATAACGTGCCGGATCTGCATGGCAATCCCGAAGGCGCGAAGTTGGTATTGTTCATCGGCGGCAATCAGTTTTTCGTTTTGCCGGACCTGATCGCGGCTTTCGAAAATCACCATCCCGAGCTACGCGGCCACATTTTTTATGAAACGCTTCCCCCTGGGGTTCTTCGGAAGCAGATGGCCAGCGGCGATACCTTGACCTTGGGAAATTTCACGTTGCATGTCCAGCCTGACGTATATGGTGCCGGCGCGCGGGTGTTAGCCGATATGGAGAAACAAAACCAGGTGGAGAAGCCGGTGCATTACGCCACGAATGATTTGGGCATCATGGTGTCCAAATCCAATCCTAAGCAGATTCAGTCATTGCGAGATCTGGCAAAGGCGGACATCCGCCTCTCCATGCCCAACCCAGAGTTCGAAGGAGTCGCGGGTCAGATTGCGGATTCGCTCAGGAAAGCAGGCGGAGAGGATCTGTTTCGCGCCGTATATCAAGAAAAGTTCAAGAGCGATGCGACTTACCTGACGCAAATCCATCACCGCCAGACTCCTATGCGCATCATGAAAGGCGAGTCGGACGCAGGAGTTACGTGGAGTTCGGAAATTCGATTCCAACAGAAGATTGGTAATCCAATCGCGGGAATCAACATCCCCAAAAATGAAAATACCACGGGAACATACGCCGCGGCGGTCGTTAAAAATGCACTGCACGGAGAGGCCGCGCGCGCGTGGATTGCTTTCCTTACATCGCCGGAAGCGCAAGCCATCTACGCTGAATATGGATTTGGCAGGGTGAACTAGAATTGGGGGAGGCTGATGCGTCGATGTTCAGAACAATTAGAGCTGTGCTTCCGGTTCTGGCTCTGACAACCGCAGCAATTTTCGCGGTGTTTATCCTCAGCGACGACCGGACGGCGGTCGCTCGCGAGAAGGAATCAGCGCTGCCGCTTTCCGCTTCACGATTTGCTGGTGTGTCTACGAGTCCTGCAGCCGATTCCGCCGCTCTTGGCAAGCTCATATTTCACGATACTCCCAATTACGCCAAAGCTTTTGTCGGGAATCGTATGTCCTGCAACAGTTGTCATTTTAATGACGGCACCGCCGCCCACGCGGCTCCGATGATTGGACTTCCCGGGTTATTTCCTATGTTCAGCCCGCGGGCCAAGCGCATGGTTTCGCTGAAAGATCGAATTCAAGAGTGCTTCGTACGAAGCGAGAACGGACTTCCGCTCCCGGAAAATGGAAAAGAAATGACCGCGCTGCTCGCTTATATCGGCTCACTTTCTGAAGGTTATTCCAGAGGCAAAGAATTTCCCGGACGGGGCCTGGTCAAAGTTCCCGCACTGAAAGGAAATGCCAAGCGGGGAGAGTCGATATATGCCGGCCAGTGTGCGGTGTGTCACGGTCCAGACGGCGACGGAATCGGGCCGATGCTCCCGCCACTTTGGGGACCGGGAGCATTTAACGACGGGGCGGGCATGCACCGGGTCGACAAGATGGCGGCGTTTGTAGTCAAGAATATGCCGCAAACGAAACCCGGATCGCTGACCATGCAAGAGGCATTCGATGTCGCAGCTTTCGTTCACACGAAGCCGCGACCAAAATACAACCCGAAGTACGATAAGTATTGAATGCGCACGCGATTTTCAAAGCCGCCTATCAACACGGCGCCTGATCTGGAATCAGCGCATCGCGGAAAATGCAAAATTGCTTTCGCACTAAATTCAATCCGGGAGGCAAACTTTAAATGCAACTCGCTCTTGGACTCTTAATCGGAGTGGTGGTCGGTATTATTTCGGGCTTGGTAGGAATTGGCGGCGGAGCGCTGCTGATTCCGGCGCTAGTTTTTATGTACAAGATGACTCAGCACAGAGCGCAAGGCACATCGTTAGCCGTGCTCTTGCTGCCAATTGGATTTTTCGCCTTTTGGCAATATTACAAAGCTGGAAATGTAGACGTGAAGCTCGCCATTCTAATTGCGATTGGCTTTGCCGCTGGGGCTTATTTCGGCGGTGTGTGGGCGCAGCATCTCTCGGAAAGCGTTCTACGCAAGGGATTCGCCATCTTATTAGCCGTTTTGGCGCTAAAGCTCTACTTCCAATAGTTCTTCTTTAGAACGGACCGCCCATGGGCGGTAACGCGGTTCGTGTCGAGCGCGAAAAAAAGTTCACTTTTTTCGCGTCCTCTCGAGTCCTTGCCACTGCTTACAACTAAAGTCTGGGCAGGCCTAGAATCTCCTTGATGCGGGAGCGCTTGGAGATTTCTCTGGGGGCGCCAGTGGTGCGTTCGAGCCAGGCGTGGAAGTCCTGGATTTTGACGGAGTGCTCAATGGGGATGTCGACGACAGCGACCTGAACGGTGTTCATCCCTTGCGCGATGCCTGTTACCCAATCGTTTCCGCGAACGGCGACCAGCCCGAGAGCGACCGCTTCGTAGAGCGTTTCGGCAGTGACTTCGACGGTGTGTTTCACACCTTCCATATCTTTGATGGTGACGCGGCAGGAGCGGACAGGCATGGCGGGAATGAAATTAACATATTCGCTTTTTATTCGCCATACTAAAAGTACGATAGGGATGACGACCAGAGGATGTCTTGGCAATCCCGTCGCAACACTACAAATAAAGTTCCGCCATGTACCTTTTGCCGAACTTAAATTCGACAGTAGTGAAAACCCGCCGACTGCCGAGCTATACTTCGATTTAAGAATGGCTCGTGATACGACGGAGGAAAGACGATGAGACGGCAATTAGTGTTTGCGGTGGTTCTGGCGATTTTATTTTTGAGTTCCTGCAACAAGGGGCAGGCACCGGCGCAGGGCCCGCGAGCCACGCTAACACTGCGTGATGGCACGAATGTTGGTGGCACGGTGGTTTCCACTTCGCCCAGCGAGATCAAGCTTGCGGGAGACGATCAAGTCACGCGTACCATTCCGATGAGCCAGGTGCGCTCTATTGATTACGAAGATTCGTCCGCTGCTGCTGCGGCGCCAGCCGGCAACACGGCCAACGATGCGAATCAGAACGCGACACCGTATGCAGGCGGGGCTGGGAATGGGTCCAGCGCGGCGCAAAATTCGGCGCCGCCACTTCAGCACAGACGCAATGTGGTGCACGAATCGCACGAGCATCCGGCGGAATCGGCCATAACTACCCGAACGTTCGAGCTGCCGGTCGGCACCGAAGTCTCAGTGCGCACGGAAGAAACGATAGATTCGGCCAGATCCGCCGAGGGGCAAACTTTCGCGGCCGAAGTAACCGAGTCGGTTAAGGATGAAGCCGGCGCCACAGTGATTCCGCGAGGAGCGAACGCGCAGATCGTAATTGTGTCGGCATCGCGGGGCAATCGCTACACAAAGGCATCGGATTTAGTGTTGGATTTGAAGTCGGTGGCGATCGAGGGACGGCAATACCTCATCAGCACGGTTGATGTCCGAGAACGGGGAAAATCGGGACTGGGCGCTAACAAACGTACTGCGGAATATTCGGGCGGAGGCGCGGCGCTCGGCGCGATCATTGGAGCCATCGCGGGCGGCGGCAAAGGTGCGGGAATCGGTGCAGGAGCCGGAGCGGGCGCGGGTGCGATTACACAAATGGCGACCAAGGGAGGTTCGATCAAAGTGCCGGTCGAAACGGTATTGACGTTCCGCTTGGACAAGCCGCTGCATGTGGTTGCAGCGAGATAAGAACTCTAATTGTCTGATTGTCGGGCGAGCGTGGAGAAATTAATAGACGCGGTTGGACATTGATGATTATTGACGGAATTTAATCGTCACGTTTATTTCAGACTCAACCGGTTTGCCGTCCACCAAGGTCGGCGCATATTGCCATTCGCGCACCGCGCGCATGATGCGCGGCATCAGCGCAAACCGTCCGCTGACCGGCTTTAAATTCTCCACATCGCCGTGCTTGTCGACGAAGGCGCGCACGGTGACTACATCTCCGACGCGCGGCTTCACGCCTGCGTCACCTTTGTCGGGTGCGACCCGGGTAAGCAGTTCGCCGACGCTGACTTTAGCGATGGGGCCGCGGCGATGCCAGCGGCTTTGCGGCGGCACCATGATGGACCTCTGCATCCTGATGGATGTAGCTCCTCCACTCGTTAATGATTCCTCCGGTAAATGGAACAAAAATGTCTCGTTACCCTGACGGGCAACCATCAGCACGCCATTCGATCGGGACTCTGTCGTGGCAGAGGAAATATCCATGCTCGAAGATCCGTTTGGCACGACTGGCTGTGGAGACGATGAGGGGGCCATGGGTGCGGACGAAGACATTGTGGAGACTGGCTTAGCGGCAGACGTGGAGAGCGACGGATTGAATACGCTACCCGACGGCTTGTTTGCATTATTGATGGTGGCTCCATTGGCCATGCCGGTATTTGCAGTCGGTGGATTATCGGTGGCCCCACTCATCTGCGCGGAAGGTGGCACAGAGTTTGTGGGTGGAATACCAGAGGGTTTTACAAAGGTACTGCTGCTGTGGCTTTGAGAAATTTCATTGCTCGAACTTTTAGTTTTTGTCGATGCAGTGCTGACGTCGCTTGGACTTGAAGATTTCTGGCTGGCCCCGGAGCCAAAACCAGAATCGACCGAAACCGTTTGCGCGACGTGCTCATTTAAAGGTGCCGGCGAAAAAGTTTGGTTACCAGGCTTTTCAGCATTGGTGGCCGCGATCGAACGGGCAGGAGGCTGAGCGGGGACACCCGAAATGTGGCTGGTATCGCTCCCGTCTGAATCCCGTTTTGAAATGGAGTTTAGTTTCGTGTTCTTCGCGCTTACATTTTTTGCCGATGGAGCGGCGGGATCGAGTCGGGCGCGTGCTTCCTGGAACGAGAGGGAGTTCAGAAGCTTAGTATCCACGTTTCCGAGGCTATCGGTGGTTTGAGCGCCGCCATTCGTTGCTGAAGTATTGTCACTGGGTATTCCCACACTTTGCGATTCGCTTTTTCCGGCGGGGCTGTACCTGTATGGTGTTGCGGCAGCCGAATGATTCACAGACTCTAAGCCGCCTGGAAGCTGTTGGTGGAGGATCTGATCTTCCGGCTTAGCCAACTCTTCCGTCGGTCCCACTTTTCCGGTCATGAGCGCTTCAGGCTGATCGCCGATCGGCTGCGTTGCATACGGCGCATTTTGCGAAATAGTCTTTCCATACGTATCGCCGTGGTTTAACCATTGCTCAATCGGGCGACGTTCTGCGTACATTCCTATAGCGATAACGGGAATGGCGATCCACATCAATGTAAGTGCAATCACGGACATACCTTCAGGTCGTGGTTTTCTCCTGGGAATACGCGTGATGTCGGCGAGATCCCACTCGCCCTCCCGAAATTCAACCGGGCGCAGATCATCGGTCGGGGACACCTCGGGGGTATGGACTTCGTTTTGGAATGAGAAGTCCGCCGGCCCAGCCGGACCGAGAGATTCCGGTGCAGTGCCACCAAAGCGATTCAAAAGCGAATATTCCGGCGTCGATGCAGGTACTGCAGGTGATGTGACTCTGGCCAGGGGAAGATCTGCTGCCGAACCATTTGCATTCGCGACCTGCGATAAGATTTCGGCCGCGACAACATCTTCCCGCGTGCTGGCATCGAACCGCGCGTCGGCTTGTTCCTGCTCGTACGCGGCCAGGTGATTTTCCTGCGCCGAAGCGGGAAGAAAATTTACTTCTCGTACGCCTTCCAGAGAAAGCCACTCGCGAATTTTTTCTCGCTGGCTGGCGGTCACGTCAAGCAGTTCGATTCCGGCACGTTTTTTGGATTTGCTGGTCCACGCCATCCGCGCCTGAGCTTCGATGCTTTGGGATAATCCGTTCATACGCACGCGCAAGTCTGAAAAAGATTCCTGACCGACAGGAATGGCCATCGAGATAGCAAAGCCATTGTCATGAGCGTTGAGCACCATGCCACCATTGGCTTCGCCGAAGGCCACGTAAATTAGGGAATTCGGAAGAACCCGTGGTTGCACGCGACGCTCGTGGAGGTGAGTTGAGTCTGCAAAGTGCTGAGTAGAGGTGGACACAATTTCCTCGCTTACCACACATGGTACGAGTTACTGGTTCGGGAGGAGGGCCTCCACAGCAGGCGGGGATAAAATAATATCACTCCCATGCTTGGGCGGAATGGAAGTTAGGCGCGAATTGAAACAGCTAACCTATGTAAATACTTGGTGTTAGAGCCGCCCGCTCGGAACCATTTCGTTACGAGCCAACAACTCAGGCCCCCCACGCGCCACTTTGTATAACCCCTGTCTCTTATACACAT
>CAXMLS010000813.1:0-3089 GCA_964194235.1 uncultured bacterium
ATGTGTATAAGAGACAGTCTCAGGACCGCGTCAGCGATCTTATTTTTTCCCCCGGACGCGCTCCGCAGGTGGAAGTAAGCGGCCAGCTCGTTGAGCTGAAATACAAAGGTCTCGAGAGCCTCACTTCGCAGGACACGCAATCCATCGCCAACGACATCATGGGCAAGAATGCAATGCCGCTCCGCAAACTGGAGCAGGAAGGGTCCGCCGATCTTTCCTACGGCGTACCGGGCGTCGCCCGCTTCCGCGTAAACATTTTCCGCCAGCGCGGTAGTTGCGCGATCGTAATGCGCGTCATACCCGACAAAATTCCCGGCTTCGAAGAACTGAACCTGCCGTTAGCCCTACAGGAAATTGTTGGGCTGCGGAATGGCATCGTGCTCGTGACCGGTCCCACCGGCTCCGGCAAATCCTCCACGCTCGCCGCTATCCTCGACAAAATGAATGCCGAGAAGGCCTATCACATTCTTACTATCGAAGATCCCATCGAATTTCTTCACCGTCACAAAAAATCCACCATTCATCAGCGCGAATTGCACACTGACACGCCCAGCTTCGGGCTAGCCCTGCGCGCCGCCTTGCGTCAGGCGCCCAAAGTGATTCTTGTGGGCGAAATGCGCGATCGCGAAACCATTGAAATCGCGCTCGAAGCCTCCGAAACCGGCCACCTTGTCATGTCCACGCTTCACACCATCGATGCTTCCAAAACGGTGGAGCGCATCGTCGGAGTCTTTCCGCTTTCCGATCAACAGGCCATCCGCAATCGCCTCTCAAAAGCCTTCCGCTTCATAGTTTCCCAACGCTTGCTGCCCCGCAAAGACAACCAAGGTCGTATCGCTGCCGTGGAAATTCTAAAATCCACCATGCGTACCCGCGAGTACGTCGAAAAAGGCGAGAACGACGGAAAATCCCTGCTTGACGCTATGCGCGACGGCGACACCGAAGGGATGCAGCACTTCGATGGCGAAATCGAAAAAATGATTCGCAATGATTTGGTCGACTTCGAAGTCGGGCTTTCTTATTCCAGCAATGCTGGAAACTTGCGCCTGGAGCTCGCGGATTATCTGGAAAATCCCAAGGCCGCGGCGACAAAGAAAAAGCCCGACGCCACCGAAATCGAAATCGAGCGCTAGCGCCCCGGGAACATATCTGCACTCGTCAGCCGTACCCGGCGCGGTTTTGCGAGTGGCGGTGTCACCAATCGTCGCGCCAAGTAAACTCCGCTTATCCTCGCTTATCTACCGCAATCCGTTTAGCTACCGGCATCAAATCAGTTATGCTGTCGCTGGTAGCCTATCGCTGCTATCAATGACCAGCCGTCTCTTAAATTTTCTCTGAAATGAACTATTTCCAAGCCGCCCGTTTTGAAATCCATAAACACGCTTCGCTGAAAATCCTCATCTTCACTTTGCTATTCCTCGCCGCCGCTTTTCTGTACGGCCGTTGGGGCGAAAAACTTTTCCATCGCGCCGAATCCTTGCTTTCGCGCTTCGCTCAACCTCGCACTCTCACGGTATGGCTTTTGTTTTTTGGCGTTATCTCCATTCGCCTCGCCATTCTTCCGCGCCTCCCCGTTCCCGTCCCCGGCATTCACGACGAAGCCAGCTATTTACTCATGGGCGACACTTTCGCGCACGGTCGTCTCGCAAATCTTCCCCACCCCATGTGGCTCAGCTTCGAAACTTTTCACGTCAATTGGTTCCCGACCTACTCCTCAATCTATCCGCCCGCACAAGGATTTGTCCTCGCCGTCGGTCAACTGCTCGGTCATCCCTGGATTGGTGTGCTCCTGAGCGCCGCCGCCATGTGTGCCGCGATCATGTGGATGTTGCAGGCGTGGATGCCATTGCGCTGGGCATTCTTGGGCGGCGCGCTCGCTGCGTTAAAGTTTGGCTTCGCCAGCTACTGGATCAACAGCTACTGGGGCGGAGCCGTCGCCGCCATCGGTGGCGCGCTGGTGCTGGGAGCGCTCCCGCGTATTTCCCGGCGCGCCAGCGCGTGGCACGCAATTCTCCTGGGATTAGGAGTCGCAATTCTCGCCAACAGCCGCCCGTATGAAGGATTGCTGTTTTGTATTCCCGCCGCATGCTGGTTTCTCTGGTGGCTCGCGGGAAAAACAAACTCCCGCGTCCCGCAGCGCGCGCGCCTCACAACTGTCTTCGCCCCCTTAGTTTTAGTCCTCACCCTGACCGCCGTTTTTATCAGCTATTACAACTGGCGCTTGACCGGCAACGCTTTGTTGATGCCCCATTCCCTCAGAACCAGAACCTATCATTCCTCCGCGCTTTTTCTCTGGCAGCATCAGCGCCCACCGGTGCATTACAACAACCAGCAGTTCGAAGACTTCTATAACGGCTGGGAGCGCGAGAATTATCAAAATACCTGGGCCGATGTGCGCCGCGTCTCCAACGAAAAATTCATTCGCGATGGCAGCGTGTTCTTTTGGTGGGGTGCGCTGTTGCTTCTTCCCGACTTGCTCTTTGCACTCCGCGACAGAAAAATGCGCCTGCCCGTAGTTATCGCCTTCACCGGTGCTCTCTGCGTCTTTACTGTGATCTGGTCATTCGCGCATTACGCCGCGCCGTTCACATGCGCCATTGTCATCCTGCTGGTGCAATCCATCCGGCATCTTCGCATCATGCGCGTCGCCGGATGGCCTCTGGGAAAGTGGCTGTCGCGTGCCGCGGTTCTGCTGCTGGTTATCGATACTACCGGTTACGTCTCCCACAAAAAGTGCGATCCCCTGCTCTGGACCTGCCAGGGCGATCCCAGTAGAACCGCCATCCAGACGCATCTGTCGCAGACCCCGGGCAAACATCTCGTGATCGTGCGTTATGACGAGGACCATAACATCCACGATGAATGGGTCTACAACGGCGCCGAAATCGATAGCGCAAAAGTTTTGTGGGCTCGCGAACTCGATGAAGATCAAAACGAGAAGCTGCTCAACTATTTTAAAGATCGCCAGGTCTGGCTCGTGGAGCCGGACACCGACAATACGGAATTAATCCCTTACTCCCCGCCGGAACACTAATTCTCCCAATCCTGGCCATCCGCCAAGCCAGCCGCTCCTGACGACTTCCGCTTTT
>CAXMLS010000814.1:0-2131 GCA_964194235.1 uncultured bacterium
GACCTTAGGGAGATTGCTAACGCCGTTGCGACTCTTGTTGTACTGCACCATCGGTCGAAATCTGAGTCATCCATGTACCGAGGTTCCAGCGACATCAAGGCCGGAGTAGACCTTGCTTACCAAATGACGTTTAAACCGGAAGATGGCCTCCTAACACTGAAATGCTTCAAAAACCGATATGCGAAAGAAGTGTCTATGACGTTGCGGCCGGATTTTGATGAATCTGGCGACTTCATTGTGACCCAGGCGCCGCAGATTTTGGCGGTTTACGACCAGGCGGAAAAGTTAAAGGCATTGATTGAGCGCGAACCTGGGCTATCCCAAAGCGCCATCGTTACGCGAAGCGGGTTGCCTCGCCAGCGAGCCTCCACCTTGCTCCACAGCGGAGAAGGCAAGCAATGGGAAATGCGTCGAGGAGACAAGAACGCTCGATTCTATTTCCCGCTTGCGCCAATTGAGATCGAGATTTGAGTTTCGTTTTTCAGTTTTCCGAACCGGTGGGGAATAAAACTGGAAAGCTAATAAACACAAGAAAATAAAGGACGCATCAGGTCACATGGAAATCAGTTTTTTAATCGAGGAAATGGAGAGAAATGGGGTCATTTTCTCTGTCGATTCCGGAAAAATTCGCCTTCATGCCTCGGAGCCACAGAGCCTCCGGTCCGACTTCGTGGCCGTTCTTCGGGAGCACAAAGCCGCGGCAATGGACTACCTTAATTCCCGCAGATCCTGTTTGCCAGTTTGTCAACGCATAGAGGCTGGAAACTTGGAAAACAGCCTTCCGATTGCAGGCGAGACTGCCGAAGCCCTGGCAGAACCATTATCGAGATGCGGTTCGTCACTGTGCCGTGGCTGTTACGCGGTTGGTGTTGGAGTGTTCATCCACCCACCAAAAGGCAACAGGAATTTTTAGAGGATCAATTGATCAAACGCAGATGATCAGCGGAGGACAATTCGGATTAGTGATAGACTCCGCCGCGGAGAAGGGACAAATCGAGTCATCGGCCCATGGGGGTTCGATGGCACGACAGAGGTATCAACGTGGTTGCGTATTTCTGAGAGGCAAAAACCCGATGTGGGTAGGGCGCTACAGAGAAGATTTGCTCTCTGACGGTAACGATGTGCCAATACGTGTCCTAAAGTCGGTTGTTCTCGGGTCAAAAAGGGAATTGCCGACAAAACGTCTGGCTGAGAGGAAACTCGAATTAGTTCTCTCTCGTATCAACGCTGTCAGTTATCGTCCTGGCCGCATCTCAACCGTAGGAGATTTCGCCGAACGTTGGAGGGCAGAGGTGCTTCCTAAGAGGAAAGCCTCCACCATCCACGCAGCGGAATCCCATCTTAAAAACCAGATCCTTCCACACTTGGCTAAATTACCCCTCGATCAGCTCGGTGCGGAAAACCAGCAGATGTTTGTAAATAAAATCGCGAATACGATGTCTCGCAAAACAGTGCTAAATGTAATCGGGACATTGTCCTCAATGCTCAATACAGCGAAGAGTTGGGGCTACATATGCGAGGGTGTCAGCGTCAAAAAGCTCGTACTCCCGCAGCGCGGCATCCGAGAGCAAGCTCATTCTTTTACGCCAGAACAAGCGCGAAAAATCCTTCAGGCAGCAACCGGGCAATACCGCGTAATGTTTTTGATAGCCGCTATGATGGGACTTCGCGCTGGAGAAATCCTCGGTCTTAAATCCCAGGACTTTGATTTTATTAGCGGCCTTCTCCGCATTCGAAGAACGGTGTGGAGAGGTAAGCTGCAAACTCCAAAAAGCGTGAATAGCGAGGCAACTCTTCCAGTTCCCGAAGCGCTTTCATTGATCGTCCAGAAATTTCTTGGCACACGCCAAGGATTTCTATTCCTGAATAGCAGAGGGCATTTTTTCATTGCGGAAAACGTAGTGCGCCAAGCATTGGTACCTATCCTCGACGCGCTCGGCATTCCGCGATGCGGCTTTCATGCTTTTCGCCATACCCACTCAAGCCTGCTTCTCGCCAGCGGTGCAGCTCCAACCGTCGCGCAGAAGCAGCTACGCCATTCGGATGCAAGGATGACGCTGGGAATATACGGACACATCATCGGGGACGCTCATCGCGAAGCAGTAGAGAAAGCTGTCTCTTATACACATCT
>CAXMLS010000815.1:0-9306 GCA_964194235.1 uncultured bacterium
CGCCGGTTTAACCGGCGCACAGGAGAACATCCATGAAGTGGACCCCTGGTGGCGAAAGTCAGGACGTCGAAGATCGCCGCGACGATACGGGCGGCGGTGGCGGTGGTTTTCAATTTGGCGGCATGCACATAGGCATTGGCGGCGCCATCCTTCTGCTGATTCTCAGTTTTATTTTCAAAACCAATTTCTTTGCGCTATTGAGCGGCGGGGGAGGTTCCGTCAATCCGTCGCCTTCGGCGGTAAGCGAACCGAACGCGCCGCGTGGAACTTCCGCGCGCGATCAGGCGGAAAAGCCGCTGGTACAATTTGTTTCTTTCGTGCTGGATGACACCCAGAAAACCTGGACGCAGGTTCTGCCGCAGCAATCCGGAAAGTCTTACCGCCACGCCAAACTGGTGTTGTTTCGAGATGCGATTCAGTCCGGCTGCGGCGGCGCACAATCCGCTACCGGACCGTTTTATTGTCCGCAGGACGAAAAAGTGTATATCGATCTTGGATTTTACGATGAGTTGAAGCGGCGATTCGGGGCACCGGGAGAGTTCGCGCAAGCGTATGTGCTGGCGCATGAAATTGGACATCACGTGCAGAAAATCCTGGGCATTGAGGCGCAGGAAAGTCAGATGCGCGATCAAAATCCGCGCTTGAAGAATGCCTTGTCGGTGAAATTGGAACTGCAGGCGGATTGCTTCGCTGGTATCTGGGCGCAATCCACGCAGCAGCGCGGATTATTGGAACAAGGCGATATTCAGTCCGCGTTGGGCGCAGCGGCCGCGGTAGGCGACGATCGCCTGCAAAAAATGGCCACCGGACACGTGAGCCCGGATTCGTTTACGCATGGCACATCGGAGCAGAGGATGTCGTGGTTCCGCAAAGGCTTTGACAGCGGCTCGATCGCCGCGTGCAACACGTTTACGCAGTAATTTGTCGGCTGGTTATAAATCCGCAGTTCCGAACTGTTCCTGGTGCTGGCGCAGCAAGAACTGGTCGGTCATGCCGGCGATGTAATCGCAAACCACAATCGCGCGAGAGGATTGATTCGCGGCATCTTCGTACGCGGCGGGCATTGAGCCGGGCCTGCTCGTGTAGTGTTGAAAAAGCTCTTCAAGAGAGCGCACGGAGCGATCGCGGTCTTCGGTAATCGCCGGATGACTGTAAATCCGCGAAAACAAAAAACGTTTCAGCGCGGTTTTCACTTCGGAAGCTTCTTTATTGAATCCGGCAAGTCGTTCCGAGGCGCTGCGGACATCTTCGATTACGCGCGCCCCTGCCTCTTGAACGCGTTGTTGTGTTGATTCGATCAGATCGCTGACCAGAAAATCCAGCACGCGTTTTAAGGCTTCGTTGAATTTCAGGGTGTCCCTTGCTTCGGGATGCTGTTTTTCAACCTCGGTGTACGTGCGGCCGAAGAATGTGACGTCATTATTCAACGCCTGCACATCCAGGAGCCCGGCCTCCAGCGCATCGTCCAGGTCTGCAGTGTCATAGGCGATTTCATCGACGCAATCGATCAACTGCGCTTCCAGCGGTGGGCGCAAATCGAGAAGATATTCTTGCAGCTCGGGAAAATCCTGCCGGCGATAGTCTTTCGAATGTTTGACGATGCCCTCGCGCACTTCAAACGTTAAGTTGAGGCCGGGAAAATCGAGATAGCGTTGCTCAAAATGTTCGACGATGCGAAGCGCGTGGAGATTGTGATTAAATCCGCTGCCGTGTGCGCGCATCAATTCGTCGAGTTTGTGTTCGCCGGCGTGGCCGAACGGCGGATGGCCAATGTCATGAACGAGTGCCAGCGCTTCCGCGAGGGCAGCGTTCAGGCCCAAAGCAGTAGCCACGGTGCGCGCGATTTGCGCCACTTCGATGGTGTGCGTCAGACGATTGCGGAAATGATCGGAAAAGCGCGTGGTGAAAACCTGGGTCTTGGCTTCAAGGCGGCGAAAGGCGCGCGAGTGAATGATGCGATCGCGGTCGCGCACGTAGTCGTTGCGATAGGGATGCGAGCCTTCGGGATAGCGGCGGCCGCGTGAGTTCTCCACGTTCATGGCCCACGGCGATGTAACTGGAGAATTTATTGGTTTTCGGGTTGGCATTTCCGCGTGCGGGACAGTTTGCATGGTCCCTTTACGGGACGGTTCGAGCGTCCCTTCACTTTACGACGCTCAGGACTTGGGCGAAAGCGTGCTTAGCCCACGATCCGCTTGTTCCGAGATCGAGGTGTCCGGGAACTCTTTTTTGATCTGCTGATAAATGGTGGCAGCTTCCTGCGGCTTGTTTTGCCGCAGAACCCCGGCCAGTTCCAGCAACACAAGCGGCCGGGGGACAAAGACGGAAGACTTATCGGCAAGCGCGCGATAGATTTTAATCGCGTCGTCGGTTTTACCGGTGCGCGCATAAATGATCGCGGTCTGGTACTGCGCCATGGCGGAAAGTTCTCTATCGCCGCCCGCGCTGAGTTTCTTTAGCTCATCGAGCGCCTGGTTATGCTTCTCCAGATCTTCCAGGCACAATGCGTTGTAATAGCGCGCCAGCTTGCCGGGATTGGTGCTGGAATATTTGTTGGCGACCTCGGTGAATTTCAGCGAGGCCTCCTGCGCGCGTGAAGCGTCGTCGGGAAATGTCGGTTCGCCGGGCACGGCCGGTTCGCTGGAAGCGCCGACTCGCGCGCTATAAATCTTCTGCGCAGCGTTGAAGGAGGCGGAAGCTTCGACCGTTTTGCGGTCAATGTAAATTCGCCAGCCGCCGTACCCTGCCGCCACGAGCAGCACCACAAGCAAAACGGCAAGCGCCAGCTGGCTGTGTGAATAGACAGCCTCGGCGCCATGCTCCAGCGTCTCCTTGATTTTGTCGTGCTTCAGTTCTTTGCGCGAAATATGATCCGGCACAAACGTTTCCCTCGCATGGTTTAGAAGTCGTAATCGTAGCACAGTAGCGCACGTGGCGGCTCCGGCTTCACCCCGGTCCTTTGTGAGATACTGGCCGCGGTTTCGCCCATGACCCGCATCTCAGCCTGCATAATTACTTTCAATGAAGAACGGAATTTGCCGCGGGCGCTGGTGTCCCTGGCAAGAGTTGCGGACGAAATCGTGGTGGTGGACTCCGGCAGCACCGACCGCACGGAAGGAATCGCGCGCGAACACGGCGCCACTTTTTTCTCCCGAGCGTGGTCCAGCTACGGGGAACAGAAAAACTTTGCGGCGGAGTGCGCGACGAATGAGTGGATTTTATCGCTGGATGCCGACGAAGAGCTCAGCAGCGCGCTGCAGACGTCCCTGCTGCGCTGGAAAGAGTCGCCACCCAAATTTGCCGTGTACGAAGTAGCGAGAAAAACGTGGTACCTGGGAGCGTGGATCCGGCATTCCGGCTGGTATCCGGATTTCCAGCGCCGGCTCTACAATCGTGATGCCGGGCAATTTTCGGGGATTATTCACGAATCGCTGCGATTTGTCGGGCCACCTGGACGATTGGAAGGCGATTTGCTGCATTATACGGTGCGTTCGTTTGCGGAGCACGAAGCCAAGGTAGAAAAATATACGGAACTGGCAGCCCAACAAATGCACTGGGAAGGCCGGCGCTACTGGCGGTCCGGGATGATTTTTGCCGCTCCGTGGAGCTTGTTTCAAAATTTTATTTTGCGCGCAGGTTTTATGGATGGATACCGCGGAGTATTGATTTCCTACATGGCGGCGCGCTCAGTGCGCTTGAAATACGCGAAATTGGGAAAGCTCATCGCAGCAAATAAACGCGGCCCAGAGCGCGATTCGTGAATATTTTGTTTGTAGACCTGGAAACGGAATGGCGCGGCGGTCAGAATCAGGCGTTGCTACTCCTGAAAGGTCTGCAGGCTCGCGGGCATGGCGCGGAACTTGTGGCGGTACGCGGCTCGGCGTTAGGCGAGCGCGCGGCCGCAAACGGCATCCCGGTACACAACGTTTGGCGTAAGACGGCGAGAATTTCCGCGGCACTCAGGATTTTCGAGCTTACCCGCAGCAGGGCGTTTGAAATCACGCATGCGAATGAACCGCACGCATTAACCGCAGCGTGGCTTGCGCGAGTGCACCGGCGCTCTTCTTTATTGATTGCGCGGCGGGTCGGTTACCCGCTGGGGAAAAGTCGTGTGGCGTTCGCGCGCTATCGATCTGCAACGAAGATTATCGCGATCTCAAATTGGGTCGCGGAGCGCCTGACCGCTTCCGGTGCGCCCAAAGAAAAACTGCTGGTCGTTTATGAAGGAATCGAAATTCCACGGCAGCAATCCAGTGAAGCGCGGCGAGAAGCGCGGTTGCGATGGGATATTCCCGACGATGCCCCGCTACTGGGATCGGTCGGTGTGTTGCTGCCCGATAAAGGCCACGATCTGCTGATTCGTGCGCTGGCGCAATTGCAGACTGAGTTTCCCAGTTGCCGGCTGTTGCTTGCGGGAGACGGTCCCTGTAGAGGCGACTTGGAGCGGCTGGCCAAAGAACTGCACGTCAGGGAGTCGGTGATATTTGCGGGATTTGTGAAAGACATCGAAACGGTGTATCCCGCGCTGGACGTGTTCCTGTTTCCATCCTTCTTTGAAGGATTGGGGACGTCGTTGCTGGCGGCGATGAGCCACGAGATTCCTTCCCTGGCATTTTCCTGCTGCGCTTTCGGCGAAATTATTGTGGACGGTAAGAATGGATTTCTGGCCAAGACGGGGGACGTCGAAGATATCGTGAACGCGGTCACCTTGCTGCTGCGTGATAAGGAACTTGCGCAATGGATCGGCGAACAGGGCCGTGCGCGGATTGTTGAGAGATTTTCCAGCGAGCGGATGGTGGAAGAAACTATCAAAGTGTACCGACAAGTTTGTGAGGCAAAGTAGGATCCTGTATCCATGAATGAAGATCTGCCCTCCGTTTTTCTCAGCACTACAAAAGTTGAAGCGCCGGACAGTGGTTCCACCGTCGAGGCGCTTCGGTATTTCATAAACTTTGCGCTAGTTTTCTGTCTATTCCTTATTTCCAGCAGTTCCCTCCTATCCGCTCGCCGGTAGACGCCAAGCGCTTTTTAGAATTAAACAACCCATCGTCCTTTGGCTTCCAGGAACTCCACCCCAACTGCAAAGCCGTCGCCTTGCAGCGGTTGGCAGTAGGCCACTCGAGCCGAGGAACGAAACTCTCCTGTGCGCGACGCGAAAACCACGCTGTCACCTGGCTCCCAGCGCCGCACACTCACGACGCGGGCGCCGCGCGCACTCACATTCTCTGTAAAAGTCGCTTCCGAACCGGGCACCTGGCGATGGCCGGTAATCACCACGGGAATTTCCATGAGAATGCGCTTCTCGTTGCGGTGATACGTAAACGGTCTGGAGCGCGTCAGGGCCATATCGTCACAAGCACGCAGCGATGCGCGATAAATTTTGTACGTTGTTGTTGCCGCGATTCTTCATGCGATACAACGCGCGATCGGCGGCGCCGAGCAGTTTTTCCGCAGTGTCTCCGTCGTCCGGGTAGCAGGCTACGCCCGCGCTCGCGGAGATGGCGGGCACTTCCTCTTCGGCAGTGAGGCGTTCGCGAATTCTCATGGATACGCGCGTAGCGATGTCGCGTCCAGCTTCGGGCAGGATTAGAGCAAATTCATCGCCGCCATAACGCGCCGCGGTGTCGATGGCGCGAGAGTGGTTGCGCAAAATTTTTCCGAGGCGCACTAATGCGCGGCTGCCAGTAAGGTGTCCGAAGCGGTCATTGATGGTTTTCAGTCCATCCATGTCGAGCAGCACCACGGTGAAGGGACGCTGCGTGCGGCGAGAGCGATCCAGTTCAGCTTCCATCACGCTGATCAGGCGGCGGTAATTTGCGAGCCCGGTCAACGGATCGGTGACGGCCATGGAACGCACCTGATCGAACAATCGCGCCTGGTCCAGCAGGGCGCCGCCAAGCATCACGACGTAGCTGGTGGTTTTGCTTAATTCCGCGAGGAAGAACGGCCCATCGAAAAGCTGCCGGGAAAATGCGGCGGATACGTGGCAGATGACGCTAAGGGTGGCCACGATAAATAGCGTGTAGTCGTATAAAGAGGCCGAAGTCGCGGATTTCTTGGCGTCCGCGAGGCGCGGCCAGAAGCACACCGCGGCCAAGGCGAAGAGCAGGCTGGGGAGCAGGTCCCAGGGACGAGAGATGAAACTCGCGCGCTCCGCAACGGGCGCCGAAGGGGCTGCTAGAAAAGCCGCGCTGGTCAGGTATGCCGCAATGGCTACCACCAGGAGGACGCCAGCGGTCTCGCGGCTAGGCTGACGTGCGGTCGGCATGTAGCGCTCCACGGCGATTGCCGCGAGCAGCAGGACGGCCAGCAACGTGCGGCTTACCATCCAGCCAGCCGGAACGCTTGAGACGGCCACGTGGCCGGAAGCCAGCGCCTTATTCAATTCGAAATAACTGACCGTCTCAATGATCGCGGAGAGCACGAACCCAAAGGCCAGTATCAACGCGGTGCGGTCGTGGGTGCCGCGGAAGCGCACCAAAGCATTTGCGGCGTAGCAAAAACTTAGCAGCGTGCCACCGACTTCGAGGTATAGGTACGCTTGCGGCGAACCGCTGAAGCTGGCGAGCCGGAGCAGTAGCATGATGGCGGGGAAAATGGCGATCACCACAGCGCACGCGCTGAAGGACAGGAGAACGCGACGGTTGCAGCTAGCTGCCGCCACTGCCTTCGAATACCCCCCTATTTTGCCCAAACCGCTCAAAAGAACCCCCAATTACCGACGAAAACCTGACAACTACCTAGGAAAGCAAGTTCGTGTCCTTTCCCTCAAAAATCGGGAAGCTTATAAACTGTTTGCTTTTAATTAGTTACAGGAAGGAAATAATAAAGGGGAATGGAGCACCGTGGAGGCGAGACGGGACTCCGGGCGGATAAAGCGGCGACCGCACCTCTTATTTCTAATGTTTCGTTGTAGTTAACCCGGTCCTCGGGGCAGTATCAAGTACGCACGACCGCCGTCTCACCGTGAGACTGTCTCACGATGGGACGCAATGCGCGCTTTACCGGGCTGGCGATACCATTTTGGGAAGATTTAGAGCTTGGGCTTCGGGGGAGGCAAATCTCTGGCGGTTACCGGATCGGAGAACCCGGTTGCGTTGTGAGAACCGTCACAGAAGGGCTTATTGGCGGAGCGCCCACAGCGGCAAAGTCCGATCGCGGTGCGTCCCGCCAGGCCGAAAGCCTTGCCTTGCGGATCAACGATCTCGAAGTCGCCCTCGACCCGCAGCGATCCATTATTGTTCACGGTGATTTTTGTGGCTGCCATTCACTCTCCTGGGATTTCGCGTAACATCAGATTAGTTTTCGGGCTGTTCAATTTTTAAGCTACTAAAATTTTCGAAATGAACATTACTTATTTTACGTCGCTCAATACTTCGGCACGGAAGGATCGACTTCGTCGGACCATGCCAGAATTCCGCCCTTGAGGTTAAGTATCTTACGGAACCCAGCCTTGCGCAAAAAGTCCACGGCCTCTGCCGAGCGCTTTCCGCTGCGGCAATGCGCAACAATTTCGCGAGAGGAGTCCAGTTCGTGCACGCGACGCGGCAGCTCGCCCAGCGGGATTAAGTGGCCGTTCAGATTGCAAATCTGAAATTCGTGCGGTTCGCGCACATCGAGGATGAAGAGATCGTCGCCGCGGTCCAGACGCGATTTTAATTCGCGCGGAGTAATTTCCGGAACCTGGACATTCGACGCCGGAGCTTCTTCGCCGCGCACACCGCAAAATTCGTAATAGTCGATCAGTTTATCGATGGTGCGATGATCGCCGCACATTGGGCAGGCTGGATTCTTGCGCAGCTTTAATTCACGGAATTTCATCGCGAGCGCGTCGAACAAAAGCAGGCGGCCAACGAGACTGTCTCCTGTGCCCAGAACCAGCTTGATCGTTTCCATCGCCTGGATGGAGCCGACGATTCCCGGCAGCACGCCAAGAACTCCGCCTTCGGCGCAAGACGGCACCAGCCCAGGCGGAGGTGGCTCAGGATACAAGCAGCGGTAGCACGGGCCTTGCGGCATGCCGAAAACGGTGGCCTGGCCTTCGAAGCGAAATATCGAGCCGTACACGTTGGGCTTGCCGAGCAGGACGCACGCATCATTCACGAGATAGCGCGTGGGAAAATTGTCCGTGCCATCGACGATAATGTCGAAATCTTTAAACAGCTCCAGTGCGTTATCGCTGGTCAGCTTGGTTTCAAACGTCTCGATCTGAATATCCGGGTTCAAATTCGAAAGACGCTCTCGCGCCGCTTCGGTCTTCGGTTTGCCAACGTCGTCGGAGCCGAAAGTAACCTGGCGCTGCAGATTGGTGAAATCCACGACATCGAAATCGACCAGTCCCAAGCGGCCGATTCCTGCGGCCGCAAGATACAAGCCCAGCGGCGCGCCGAGGCCACCGGTGCCGATCAAAAGCACTTTAGCGTTTTTCAATTTGAGCTGACCATCCATGCCGACTTCCGGCATGATCAGGTGGCGGCTGTACCGCAAAATTTCTTCATTCGATAGGCTGATAGCCGGCTTGATTCCAGGCTGAGCCGTTGGAGACTGAACTTTCGTGGACATTGCCGTTTCCTCTTGTTCTAACTTCTAAAATTGGATGCGTGAAAATTCCTTAAGCGTGCCGCTACTCAACTCCACCAGCGATGGATGGCACGATGCTAACGGTGTCGCCATCTTTTGTGGGCGTGTTTTCTTTGGATAGATAACGGATATCTTCATCGTTGACGTACACGTTCACGAAGCTACGCAACTTGCCGTCTTCGGTGAAGAGGTGTTTGCGCAATTCCGCAAATTGCGTGGTCAACTGCCCGAGAGCTTCGCCCACGGTCTTCGCGGTCACGTCGGTGGATTCGCGCCTATTGGCATACGCGCGCAGCGGCGTGGGAATAATCACTTTTACGGACATCTAAGCTCCTTCGTGTCGTACATAATTCGCGTTGAATTAAGATGCGGCTTGCTGCAGCTCGATTTCTTCGGGCTCAAATTCCGAACGGTCATCGGTGAGCCGCCAGGAAGTCATGTCTTCAGGAACTCTGTTCGCGATGCTCACAATAATGTAGCTGTACCACGGCCAGGCATGCTCGCGATCGTACTGGCTGGGACACGCAGGATGATCCGGATGCGAATGATACCATCCGACCACCTCCAGCCCACGCTCCTGGGCCGCTTTTTCCGCTTCGCGAACATCCGCGGAGGTAACCGAAAATCGGTTCGTGGGTGAGTCATCACGGCGATTCACCAACGGATGAAGGGCGTGGATCTCGCGGTAGACGCGCCTTCCCGCCGTTTCGGTGTCGCGTCCCAGCA
>CAXMLS010000816.1:0-13796 GCA_964194235.1 uncultured bacterium
GAGCCGGTAAAACCGCGCGAGATGTTCACGTATTTATTTCCGAGCAGGCCTTCGGTCACTATACTGGCGGCCGAATCGGTAAGAATATCCGCCTGAAACCGCCTGTCCAGGCGCATGACTACTTGAATGTTTTTAGCTTTGCCCGCGGCTTTTGCCTGCGTACGGGGCACCAGCGTGATGGACTCAACGTTTCCTACCTCGACGCCGTCGACGCGCACCGGCGCGCCGTTCGCCAAGCCGGAAACATCCGCCTGGTACGTCGTCAAACGATATTTAGGCCCGAGAAATCCCGCGCCGGTAACATAAAAAATTCCCGCCGCCAGCACGAACAGTCCCACCAGCACGAACAATCCAACGCGTAGCTCCGTCCAGGTGAGTTGTTTCCTCTGCGCCATCCCCGCTTCCCTTCAGAATCTAGTCCACAAGACTACCGCATAATCGCCGCAACGCTTACACCAGAAAGCGCTGAAGATACGGATCTTTCGAGGACGCAATCTCCTCGGGCGCGCCTTCAAAATAGATGCGTCCCGCGCGATACACCATAAAACGCGTCACGCTGGCGTTTTTCTCGGCGACGGCCCGTGCGTCGGCGCTTCCGCCGCGCGGATTATGCACCACGCGATTGGCTTCCTTGTCGAAGTTGTAATTTGCGAGCGCAAACCCGTCTTGCAAACGTTGCGTGGCCAGCAATGCCGTTACACCGTATACATCGCGCAGCCGCATGATCAGCGCAATGATCGTTTGCGAGGTGACTGGGTCAAGGCCTGCCGTCGGCGAATCGTACAATACCAGCGAGGGACGATTGATCAGCGCGCGCGCAATCGAAACGCGGCGCCGCATTCCGCCGGACAATTCCGACGGCAATTGATTCAGGGTATGTTCCAGTTCAACGAATTTCAGTACTTCGCTTACGCGCGGCTGGATTTCTTCTTCTTTTACGCGCTCTTCCCGCAGACGGTACGCCACGTTGTCGGCCACCGTCATGGAATCAAACAACGCGCCTTCCTGAAACACGAAGCCGATGCGCTGGCGTAGCACCAGCAGTCCGCGTTCGTTCATGCTGGAGACTTCCTGGCCCAGCACGTTCACGCTGCCTTGCGAAGGTTTCAATAATCCGGCGGCCAGTTTCAGAGTGAGAGTTTTGCCGGTCCCCGTTTCGCCCAAGAGCACCAGCGTTTCGCGTTCGCGAACGGAAAAGGAAACGCCACTCAAGATTTCGCCTTCGTCGAATCCGATATGTACGTTATCGAAGGCCACCGCGGGAGCGGCGATTGCTGGCTCGGCTAGCGCGGAGGGCGTCATGAAGTGTGCCACTGAGTATACAGACAACGAGTGCCGGTCTGATTGCCGCGAACGCGGTTACGGCTATCGAGGTAAAGACAACGGGGTGCACCGGCACGTTGGGCTATATCAGGCGAGAGGGGCGGATACATGCGGCGTTTAGAAAAGTTTTCCCCCGAGGTACAACGCGAGCTTGGTAAGGAACAGATCGGCAGCGATGATCATGACCGAGGCCATCACGACGGCTTGGGTGGTGGCGCGTCCCACGCCCTCGGTTCCGCCGCGCACCGTCAATCCTTTGTAGCAGCCAACGGTCGTCAGAATAAATCCATACACCATCGGCTTGGTGAAGCCCTGCATTAGATCCGCAAAATCCAGAGCTTTAATCGCGCGCGTCCAGAACTCCACCGCTCCGAGGCGCAACGAAAACACCGACGCTACCGATCCACCCAGCAAACCGACAAAATCGTTCAGCGCGGTCAGCAATGGCAGCATTAAAATTCCGGCCAGCACACGCGGAGAAACTAGCTTGCGGCTGGGATCGGTGCCCATTGCGCGCATAGCATCGACCTGTTCCGTGACCAGCATGGAACCCAATTCCGAAGCGATCCCGGAAGCCGAGCGCCCCGCCACCAAAATACCAGTCAGGGTTGGTCCCAATTCGCGCACCAGCGCGATCGCCACGACATCTCCGGTTAACGCGGCTTGCCCGAAGCGCGTGAATTGCGAGCCCGTTTGCAAAACCATAACCGCGCCAATAAAAAATCCGGATAGCAGAACGATCGGTAGCGAGCCTACGCCGATGTCATCCATCTGATCGAGAATGTCCTGAAAATAACGCGGTCCGCTGAAGAAATTCTTAATCGACCGGGCGGAGAGCAGCGAATAATCCTGCACGCTGGTCACCCAGCCTCTTGCCGAGTCGGTCAACACCTCGATGACCGTTAGTTTTGGCTCCGGTGCCGCTTCGCCGCTTATTTGAAGTGGAGTACCAGCCACACGCGCCTTTGTGTAAAACCCGCAGATTCAGAGCGAATTACAATCTCAGCAACCGCACGCAAAGCGTAACCGTGCGCCTCCATCACGTCAAGCATTGGATGATCGAGTCCGTCTCGCGCCGGAAAAATCGCAACGAAAACTGGACGGGGCGCAACGTCGCGGCTACACTGCTTTTCCTGCGTGTTGCATCGCGCAAGGCCAACAGCATGCTTCGTTTCTACACTGCCGGGGAGTCGCATGGACAAGCGCTGCTGGCGTTCATTTCCGGCCTGCCCGCTGCCCTTCCCATTGACGTCACGTTCATCAACCACGAATTGCATCGCCGGCAGCTTGGTTACGGGCGCGGCGGCCGCCAGAAAATCGAAAAGGATCACGCCGAAATATTTGCCGGGGTGCGTCACGGAAAAACCATTGGTGCGCCGGTAGCTCTGCGCATCGAAAATCGCGAATGGGCCAACTGGGAAAACGTTCTGCCGGTGGAAGCTTCCGTGAACTCGGTGGGCAAAGAACGCAAGCTCACCGCACCGCGTCCTGGCCACGCCGATCTGGCGGGTTCGCAAAAATTCAATTTTCACGATGCTCGCTACATTCTGGAACGAGCTTCCGCACGAGAAACCGCCGCGCGCGTGGCTGCCGGCGCCTTCGCAAAACTTCTGTTGCGCGAACTAGGCACCGAGATCGCCAGCCACACCATTCAAGTAGGACACTTTGCATCGTCACACGCCCCGACGTGGGAAGAAATTCGTGCCGTCAGCGAAGATCTGCAATCACCATTGCGATGTGTCGACACTGCGCTGCAGGAAAGAATGAAGGGTGAAGTGGATGCCGCGTTAAAAGCCGGTGATACCGTTGGCGGAATTTTCGAAGTGGTTGCGCACAACGTTCCGGTCGGGCTGGGCAGCCACGCGCAATGGGATGAGAAACTGGACGGCAGGCTGGCACAAGCGATGATGAGCATTCAAGCGGTGAAAGCCGTCGAGATCGGCGCAGGGGTAACCGCTGCGGGCTCCTACGGCAGTGAAGTCCAGGACGAAATTTCTTATACCACCGCGACGCGGCGATTCCAGCGCTCGTCCAACCGCGCCGGCGGCATTGAAGGCGGCATCACCAACGGCCAGGACGTGGTCGTGCGCGGCTACCTGAAACCGATTTCAACGCTACGCCGTGCGCTAGGAACCGCTGACATGGTCACCAAGGAACCGGTACAAGCGGCTTACGAGCGCTCCGACTGGTGCGTTGTGCCCGCCGCAGGTGTTGCGGGCGAAGCCATGGTTGCGCTTGTGCTCGCGGACGCTTTTCTGCAAAAATTTGGAGGAGACTCTCTCGCCGAAATGCGGCGAAATTTCGATTCTTATGCCAGACAAATCCACGAGTTCTAAAACCGCGGGTGTCGCTGCCGTGGCTCCCACGGCCTCGGTCAGCGAATTAGCGGCCGAAGCCGCGCCGCAGGCCGGACCGGATCGCAAAATCTATCCGGTGCTCAAGTACGGCGATCCCATACTGGAAAAGCCCTCCGCCGCGATTACAGAATTCAACGCTGAACTGGAGCAATTAACCGAAGACATGTTTGCCTCCATGTACGCAGCGCAGGGCGTCGGCCTGGCCGCGCCGCAAATTGGAAAAGCTATCCGCCTGACCGTTGTGGATGTGACCGGAGGAAAGAATCCGGAAGCAAAAATCGTGCTTATTAATCCGGAAATCATTCATGCGGAAGGAGAAAAACGCGAAGAGGAAGGATGTCTATCGCTTCCGGGCTTCCGCGGCTATGTCGTCCGCCCGCTATTCGTTACCGTGAAAGCGCAAAACGCCAAAGGCGAAACCTTTGAGATTCGGGGCGAAGATTTACTGGCACGCGCTTTTTGCCACGAAATCGATCACCTGAACGGCGTCCTGTTCATTCAACATCTCAGCATGTTGAAACGCGACCTGATCCGGCGCAAGATTAAAAAGCTGAGAAAACTCGGCGAGTGGTAATTGAAAATTGTTTAGTAAAGATTATTCAGCCCTCTTTTCGCCTTCCTGCCGCGTACTAGGGTTAAATTCCCTATTCCCGCGATAATTACCCCTCAGCTTATAATTGCTGCGCCGTCTGAGTTTTGCTACCTGGAAGGATGCCCATGCGAATTATTTTCTGCGGAACGCCAGCGTTTGCAGTGCCCACGCTGAAAAGCATCCTCGCGGATCCGGAATTCAACGTCGTCGCCGTGATCACCCAGCCAGACCGCCCGAGCGGTCGTGGTCAACAGGTTTCTTTTTCGCCCGTGAAGGTAACAGCGCTCGCCGTAAACATTCCCATTCGCCAACCCGTTAAAATTCGCTGTCCCGAAGCGCAGGAGATTCTCAAAAGTTTTTCGCCCGATTGCTTCGTGATCATCGCTTACGGGCAGATCATTCCCGCTGGCCTTCTTCCCCTCGCGAGGTGCGGGTGGATCAATCTTCACGGTTCCCTGCTACCGAAATATCGCGGCGCGGCGCCCATCAATTGGGCCATCGCGAACGGCGAAACCGTAACCGGTCTCACCACCATGCGCATTGATGCAGGCATGGACACCGGCGACATGTTTCTCCAGCAGGCAATCGAAATCAATCCCGGGGAAACGGCTCCGCAACTCGCAAAGCGCATGGCCGAAGCGGGAGCCGTACTCATGACGGAAACGCTGCACGGCATTTCCCGCGACCGTATTGTTCCCAAAAAACAAAACAACGATCTCGCTACCTATGCGCCTTTGCTAAAAAAAGAAGATGGCCGCATCGACTGGAACCGCCACGCGCTGACTATCGCCAACCGCATCCGCGGGTTCGAACCGTGGCCCGGCGCCTTCACGACGTTTCGCGGTAAGACTTGCCACCTGTGGGGCACGGCTTTGCCTAAGGAGCACACCGATACTCAGCCCGGCACGTTGCTCCCTGGAAACGGCGAGCTGCATGTGGCATGCGGCAACACAACCGTTTTGCGTGTTGTCGCCGTCAAACTGGAAGGACGCAACAGAGTATCCGTGGAAGAGTTCGCCAACGGCGCACGGTTAGCCAAAGAGGAACGCTTTGGTAACACCTAAATTGCGCGCTGCCAAACGCTGAGGCATACTCGCGTTCTCCTCGCTTTTTTGCAGATTACGCATTTCAGCTTGCGATACCGATAGGAGTACATCTTTGATGTCTATCTTCGGCTCATCAGAAATCTTTGTACGCTTGCCCGCTCGCCCGCACGGTGTCGTGTGCATCGCCGCCTGCTGCGCGCTCGCCGCGCAATTGTCGTTCCAGGTAGCCGGCGCGCCGGCGGCGGTAACAGCGGCGGAATCTTCGCCTTCCACTCCCGCGACTCCGGTCGAGGCCAAGAAACTCTCGAGCGACCCTGTCCTCAAAACGATGCAAACGGAACTTTCGCGAGCGAACACCGAACTAGGCAAGACCGATCAAGCTCCGTACTACTTGAGCTACACCGTATACGATCAGGATTTCGTGGTACTAGTGGGAGCGTATGGCAGCTTGCTGACCGACGCAGCCGCCAAGCGCCGCCAGGCTGACGTCACCATGCGTGTCGGCACGCCCGCCCTCGACAACACGCACGGCCAAAGCCGCGCCAGCGGTGTAACTTCGGGCGCTCTCCCGCTCGCTGACGATCAGGACGCCATCGGACGGGTCCTCTGGGAACTCACCGATCGCGAATACAAACGGGCGGTACCCTCTCTCATGAACGTGCGCACCAATACGGCAGTTCGCGCCGAAGAAGAGGATAAGTCACCGGACTTTTCCAAGGAAACGCCTTCCACGCACGTCGGTGAGTCGCTCGCGCGCGTTCCTTTTGACCGGCCCACCTGGGAAGGCGAGATCAAGCGACTCTCCGCGATTTTCCGTAAATATCCCGAGGTGTACTTCGGCAGCGTGGTGCTGCAAGTACAGAATTCGAATGCCCGCATGGTGAACAGCGAGGGCAGCGCGGTGGTCACACCCAGCGCGTCCACGCGCTTAATCATGGAAGCGCAGACACGCGCCGCTGACGGAATGGAATTGTTGCGAGTGGAAACTTTCCAGGCGCCGACCGCAAAAGGCCTGCCGCCCGAAGCGGAGCTGAGCGCGAAAATCGACAAGATGGCGGCCGATCTTAAGGCGTTGCGTACCGCCTCGGTAGCGGAGCCCTATGATGGCCCCGCGCTGCTCAGCGGACGTGCCGCGGCGGTATTTTTTCATGAAGTACTCGGCCACCGTCTGGAAGGCCATCGCCAGAAAGACGAAGAAGAAGGACAAACCTTCACAAAAAAAATCGGCCAGGAGGTACTGCCCAATTTTCTAAGCGTTATCGATGACCCCACAACGAAGCAGATCGACGGCGTGAAGCTCGCCGGCTCGTATGAATTCGACAACGAAGGCACACCATCGCAGCGCGTGCAAGTCATCCAGGACGGTGTACTGAAAAACTTTCTGATGTCGCGCATGCCCATCAAAAATTTCAGCGTGTCTAACGGCCACGGGCGCAATCAGCCCGGCCTTATGCCTACCGGACGGCAAGGCAACCTGATCGTCACCTCCAGCAAAACCGTGCCCGAAAAGGATATGCGCCAGAAATTAATCGATGAAGTAAAAAAACAGGGAAAACCCTACGGGCTTTATTTCGATGACATTCAGGGCGGCTTCACGCTGACCACGCGCTCGTTGCCGCAAGCGTTTCAGGTTCTTCCCGTGATTGTTTATAAGGTTTACGTCGACGGCCGCCCCGATGAACTCGTGCGCGGCGTAGACATCGTCGGCACGCCTTTGGCGGCGCTGACGCGCATCGTCGCAACCGGTGATCAGCAACACGTTTTCAACGGCATTTGCGGCGCGGAAAGCGGCAGCGTCCCCGTAGCCGCGGTTGCGCCGGCAATTATTTTTTCCGAAATGGAAGTGCAGAAGCGCGCTCACGCGCATGAGCGCCCGCCCATTCTGCCGCCGCCCGGATTTGAAGATGCCGAGCCGGCCACATCGGCGCAAACTCCCGCGACGGTGAAGCCGTGAACGCTCGCCGCCAGTTGCGAAAGCTAGCAATATTCACCGGAGTGGCCACCTTCGTTATATTCAGCGGTGGTTTGCTTTACGCCGATGTCTTCGGCGCTACGTCGCCCAAGGACAATTCGCGCAGCAAGACTGACTCTGCAACCTCCAGCGCCAACGCCGCCGCAATGGCCGCTGCGCAAGCCGCAGCTAAAGGCGACGCGTTGCTCGAAGCGCTGCTGATCGAACTAAACCGTTCGACCTCTCACTTGAAAATGGACCAGGTGCTCGCGCCCTACTACATCGAATACCGCGTAAACGACGTGGACGATTACAGCGTCGACGCTGCCTTCGGCGCTCTGGTGCAAAGCCAGCGCTCGCATCTTCGCGTACTCCGCGTGGTGGTCCGCATCGGCGATTACAAGCAAGACAGCTATTTCGGGCAAGGCGGAGTGGGCGAAACAAATATTCTTCCACTCGACAATGATCCCATCGCCTTGCGACACCAGATCTGGATGGCCACCGATGTCGCGTACAAAGCCGCCGGCGAAGCCTACGCGGAGAAACAAGCCGCGTTGAAACAGTTCAGCGCCGAAGCCAGCCCTGTCGATGATTTCGCGAAAGCGCCGGTGGTGATCGCCGTGCAACCGCTTGTGAAGCTCAGCGTCGATGATCAGGCCTGGAGGAAGACGCTCGAAGAAGTCACCGCTCTATATAAGCAGTATCCCGACGTGCAGTCTTCCACGGCTTCGGCGCGCTTTACCGGCGTCAATGAGTACTTCGTAAATTCCGAGGGCGCAGTTACGCGCAACGGCCGGACCACCTACAGCGTGCAGTTGAACAGTACGGCGCAGGCTACCGAAGGCATGCGCGTGGCGCGCAGTCCTGCTTGGACCGTGGCCCGCTCGGAAGAATTGCCCAACCGCGACGCATTGCTCAGCGACGGTAAGAAAACATTGGAGACGGTAGTGGCGCTACGCAATGCGCCCATTGTGGAAGAGGAATATCGCGGACCCGTTTTGTTCGCGCCAGACGCCGCCGACGATGTAGTGTCGTCGCTCATCGGCCAGAATGTGATCGGGCACAAACCGCAGCTCGGAAAACCGAATCGCACCACGGGTTCGTTCGCCTCCAGCTACAAGACGCGCGTGCTTCCCAATTTTGTGAGCGTCGTCGATGACCCTTCACTGAAAGAATTTCAAGGCAAGAGCACCGTGGGAAGTTATGAAGTGGACAGCGAAGGCGTGAAAGCGCAACCCGTAACCGTAATTGAAAATGGAATGCTCACAAATTTTCTTGTGGGTCGACAGCCTATACGCGACTTCCCTGCTTCCAATGGCCACGGACGCGCCGCACCCGGGATGTTTCCCGGGCCGTGCCTGGGTGTGCTCCTGCTGAAATCGTCGGAAGGGCAGACGCCCGAGGCATTGAAGCAGCGCGCCATCCAGATGGTCACGGAACAGGGGAAGCCCTACGCGTATCGCGTGGAAACGCTTGGCCCCGGCAACACGCCGCGCCTGCTCTACCGCGTCTACGCCAAGGACGGACATGAAGAGCTGGTGCGCGGCGCAGTCTTCAGCGAGCTCGACGTTCGGGCAATGCGCAGCGACCTTATCGCCGCGGGCAACGACCCGCTGGTCAGCAACCACTCCGGCGGTGCCCCAACCACGGTGATCAGCCCGTCGCTACTCTTTGGTGAACTGGAAGTGCGGCGCTCCGACACCAGTAAAGACAAGCTGCCGGAATATCCCGCGCCACCTTTGTTAGCTACAGCCCGCACGACAAGCCATTGACGAACCGCGTAAGACCTTCGAGACTCTTGGTATGACGCTGCGCGAAAGACTCGAGTGGCTCAGCAGGATGTCGCTGCTGGTGTTTATTCTCGCGTCCGCGGCATTTCTAAGCGCCATCACCGCGATGCGCATTGCGATTCATGGTCGCGAAGTGACCATGCCGAATCTCGTAGGCAAAAATGTCGCGGAGGCCAACCAGCTATTGAGGTCGAACGGTTTGGTGTTGCGCGTGGCCGACCGCGTGTACAGCGATCTGCCCAACAACGTAGTGGTGCGCCAGACACCTACCGCGGGCCTGCTCATGAAGGTATCGCAGCAGGCGCACGTGGTGCTAAGCCTGGGCCAGCGCCAGCTGACCATTCCGCCACTGGAAGGCAATACCCTGCGCGTTTCGCGTATCGAAATGCTCCGCGCCGGGCTGCAAATCGGCGAAGTCTCCAACATCTCCATCGCGGATAAGCCGCCGGATACCGTGGTGATTCAAAATCCAAAACCCGGAACGGGAGCGGCGACGCCTCGCGTGGATGTCCTTGTCTCCCAGGGTGATCGCGATAAGGCCTACGTGATGCCGCATCTGATCGGTTTGAATGAAAGCGACGCGCAGCACCGCCTGGATCTTGCCGGTTTGCGTCGCAAAGTGAATTACGTGGTCGCCCCGCAATGGCCACACGGCGCGGTGATCGACCAAACTCCCATCAGCGGCTCGCGCATTTCCGCTGGCGCGGCAGTCGAGCTCACCATCGCGCTCTGATTCCCATTCGTAGCACTCGTTGTCCACGGTTCCGCATGTCGATAGGTGAAGAGGCAACCCGCTCCGCTAACTACGGCTCTGATATAAGGGGATAAAACTTCCCGAACGAGCTAAGATGCTGCAGAGCGAGCGTTTCGTTCGGGTTATAATTTACCGACGCACTTGCGATTGGCGTGGACCGCCAGTCACGTGTCACGGCTACTAGCAGCCGTTTAGGAAAGTGTCTTAAACAATCAGAGAGGTGCCGTCTGCTTCATAGCCAACTGCATTCGACCGCGAAATACGTAACGTCACTATTGCTGGCCGGGATTTTACTTCTGGGCGCAAGCCAGTCCGACGCTCAGATTCTCCATAAAAAGAAAAAGCTTAATAAGTCCACCAGTGCTGACAACAGCGTTCAGCCAGATAAAGTGTTGTACGATCGCGCCGCCGACGATATCAAGCGCGGTAAGCATGAAATCGGACGCCTCAATCTACAAACGCTCATCAATACCTATCCCGACAGCGAATATCTCGCCAAGGCCAAACTCCTGATTGCCGACTCCTACTACAAAGAGGGCGGCACTGCGAACATGACTCAGGCCATTTCCGGATATAAAGATTTCATCGTGTTCTTCCCTTTCCTGCCGGAAGCGTCTTACGCACAGCTGCAGGTCGCCATGGGGCACTACCAGCAGATGGAAAAACCCGACCGCGATCGCACCGAAGCTCGCGAAGCGGAAAGCGAATTCCAGACATTTTTGCAGAAGTATCCGAAAGATCCATTGGCGCCGAAAGCGACGCAGCATCTGCGCGAAGTACAGGAAGTCCTCGCAGAAGCCGACTATCGCGTGGCCTACTACTATTACGTGAAGGGCGACCGGCGAGCCGCGGCAGCGCGCTTGATTGGCGTTACCAGGCGCTATCCGCTCTACAGCAAGGCCGACCACGCTTTGTGGATGCTCGGGGATATTTTTGACAAGAGCGAGAAAAAAGAGGTCGCCGCCAATTATTACGCCCAGATCGTGCGCAATTATCCCCTCTCCGGACTGGTGCCGGAAGCGAAAACCAAGCTTACCGCGATGAAAGTGCCCGTTCCGCAACCCGATCCCAAGGCGGTCTCCTGGATGACTGCCGAACAGAACGCTCCGCGCCCGCACACCAGCTTGGTGAAAAGGCCGATGGCCATTTTGAAATCGGGTCCCACGGGAGAAATGCGAACCGCAGCTCGCGCCGGCACGCCTAACCTTGAACCGGAACCTGATAACACTTCTGCCACGGATGTGCTCACCGGTGGCAGCAAATCGCGAATCGTGGTTGGCGGCGGCAGCGGCACGGGCAGCACCACGGGAATCGTCGCCACAGTTACACCTCGCGGTGCGAAAACGGAAACCACCGCGCCAGCTGACGGCACAACGCCAGCGGCCACCGCTCCTGACACCGCCGTGCCCGCGGATGCGAATCCACCAGTAGGAACCACCGGGCCAGAATCGAGCTCGGCAACTCAGGCAGGCGAGTCCACTTCGGCTCGGCCAGCGAACCCTCCCGACGCTTCACCAACCGCGCCCGCTGGCGGCGCTACAGACGCTGCGGGAGCAACCGCCACCGCGTCCGGTACCGACACAGCTAAGACCGACACTCCTAACGCGGACACGCAAAATAAGGACGACAAGCAGAAAGAATCAACCAGCAAGAAAAAGAAGGGCGTGCGCAAGCTGGTGCCCTGGTAGGAACACCGAACCGACAAAATGGACGGTCAGAATTTGCCACGGGTGCGCTTTCGGCTGCACCCGTTTTTGTTGTAGCGCGGTCTCTCTCTGATCCACATCCGCAAACATTTCTCTATACTTATGTATAAGAAGCAGCAAGGCTATCCAAATCGGCGATATGCCCGACTTGAGCCGTATTCCTTTCAGACACAATCCAAACCGTAGTTCGTTGACGCCCACCATGCTTGATGCTCCAATTGCTTCAGAATCGGCGAAACGCACCCCTGCTTGTGCAGCGGGCGCCTGCGGATTCTTGCGGAGGATGTCCGGTGGCCAGGATTGTAGTTGCAGACGACAACAGCAACATTCAACGGATGGTTGGCCTCGCCCTGAAAGATCAGGGCATTGATGTCGTCGCCGTCGGCAATGGCGAAGCCGCGGTGAAGAAAATTACCGAGCTGCACCCTGATCTCGTCCTGGCAGATGTGTTCATGCCCGTGCGTAACGGCTACGAAGTTTGCGAGTATGTAAAAAAAGACCCTTCCCTTGCGCATATCCCGGTGATTTTGCTGGTTGGCGCTTTCGATCCCCTCGATGAGCAGGAAGCGCAACGAGTCGGCGCCGACGGCGTTTTGAAAAAACCGTTCGTCCCGCCAGATCCCTTGATCGCTATGGTGAAAGCCGCGTTGTTGCGAGCCGGCGTTTCGCTTTCTCGGCGCGGATCGGAAAAGGCCCCGGCTGAATCTCGTCTATCACCATTGCCGCCTTCCCCCATTTCATCCGTGCGCAAAGCCGCGGATATGCTGGCGCCAAAACTTCCGACGCCCATCTCGAAGCCGCTCTCGGGTGTCGCGTTCAGCGGAACTTCGAGCAAGCCGGAACCGCCCGAATCGCCCGCTTCGCCCTTAGTAAGTGAAGAAAGTTTTGTCGATGTGCCGTCGCGGCCGCAGCCGGTTCAGATAGACGCGGCCAGAAATACCATGGCCTTTGGAGACTTACTTCGTCCCGTCTCGACCAGTGACGCGCCCGAATTTGTCTCTTCTTCGGAATCCACAAAAGAAAGCGATTGGCGCGCGCTTGAAGAAACCGACGAAGTCCCGGAAGAAGTAGACGAAGAAGTAGCCCAGGAATCCGCTCCCGAATGGCGGCGCGAGGGTCCGGAAGCCATTTTCACTGGGGAGGACGCCAAGACTCCTGAAGCGGATTGGCGCGACAGCCCCGTTCTGGAAACCGTGGGACGGAAAAGCGCTCGCGAAACCTGGGAGCCAAACGAAAACCAGAACGCTGAAGACAAAGGCGGTTTTGTAACCGCGGCCGACGTACCGACAGAAATGGACACGTTTGTTACCGAAGCAGTAGTTACAGAGCCGGAAACGACGTTGTCTAATTTCGAGCCCCCCCCCCAGGTTCCTGATTTCGTATCCACACATACCGTGGCATTCGAATCGTCGCAGCCCGCGTCACCCGACCTCCAAGACCAGGCGCACTCGAGCGATTTGGTATCCGAACCTGCAGTCGGATTGGAACCATTTCAGCGCGCGTCACGCGAGATTCCTTTCGAGGCCCACGCGACCACCGTTACTCCACAGCCGGTCCTCGTCCAAGAAGCTCCGCCCGTTGGCGAAATTCTCGTGCCACGTGAAAACACCGCGGACGTCGCCGAGAAGAAATCGGGTAGCTGGCTTTCGCGCCTTTTGAATCCCTGGGATGCAGGCACCGGCAAAACTAATTCGTTGACTTCAGCATGGGGCGCAGGAAACGTCACCGCGGTAGACACCGCCGGCGCGCCGCTCGTGCAACCGACAGTTGAAGAACACACGATTGAAGAACACAAACTCGGCGAGCACAAAGTCGAGGACCATAAATTCGAGGAAGTTTTGAGCGCGGCTCCGAGCCACATCACAAATGAACTCCCTACCGAAGCCTTGAACGAAGCACCCAGCGGGACGACCCGCGAGATATCCCATGAAGTAGTGAACGAGGCACCGAACGAAATATCGCATGAAATTCCGGACTATTCCGCGAATCAATCTTTAAATACCGGCTACCAGTCACTGCAGAATGAACTTCCCAGCGTGGTTTCAGACGAACCCGCCGAAATCCGTTCCGCCGATGAGTCTCATCCGCTTTCAGCAGCACCAGATCTTGCATCCACTCCCAGACCTGACATGGATGCCTTAGTCGCCAGCGTGCTTTCGAAGCTGAGCCCGGAGATGTTGCAAGCCGTTACGCGCGAAATACTGAAACCCGTGGTCGCAGCGATGGTCGCCGAAGAGCTCAACTCCAAAAAGTAATCCCCGCCGCTGCACGCGATCG
>CAXMLS010000817.1:0-2373 GCA_964194235.1 uncultured bacterium
GATGTGTATAAGAGACAGGTGATAGCCGAAGGCGAAAAAGCCATTAAAGTTATAGCCAGCCGCCGCATATTGGGGTTGAAGGCCCGGCTGGACGTCGGGTACAACTCCACCAGGAAACACAGGGTTACCATTGTTATCGGTACAGTTCGGATCCTGCGCCGCCTTGGTGAATGCTGTGCCGTAGGGTATCGCATTGATGTCTCGCGAGGTCACGAGGTGGCGCGAGAGTGTTCCGACATAGGCCACATCGATGGTAATGCCGCTCCCGAGTTCACGTTGCACTCCGAGGCTGAAACTGTAAACCGTCGGCACCTGGCCGTCTTTGGATGCACCAAGAACATTGCTCAGCACGCCGTTTCCAAAAGAAGACTGCAAGCCTGGCAAGTTAGCAATATTTCCGGAACCTACGGACGCGGTCTGAACCAGCGCAGGATTATTGAACACGGTGTTGAAAATCAGGTTGCCCTGGGTGCGGTCGTGCATCATGCCGAAGCCACCGCGCAATATGGTCTTATGATCTCCAAACACGTCGAAAGCAAATCCAAAGCGCGGCTCGGGCATTACGCCCCGGCTGTTCCAGCCGCCTACTGGGAGGTTGCCTGCGCTGACGAATCTCATGCCATTGAGTGGATTACCGCCGTCCGCGGCGATGATATTGCCAGAGCTTGGGTCGATGGTTACAGCGTTGGCCGGGTTGTAGAACAGCGGATCAAATAGCGCGACTTGGTTGCTGTCGTCGTACTGGGGCGGAATCCAGGCAAAGCGCATGCCATAGTCCAGTGTCAACCGCGGCGTGATCTTCCAAGTGTCTTGTCCGTAGAATTCCAGTTGATTGTAGCGAAATTTGCCAAGGGGACGAGCAGTGGACTGAGAAAAACTGTCGAAGCTTCCCAACAATGCACTAGCCAGAGGATCCCCCAGAGTGCACGTGTTCGGCGCGCCTGGGCACGTGGCACCAGCGCTCGTCGGTCCCAAACCAAAGCTGAACTGGCCGTTGATATTGCCCCAGGCGATCTGATCCTTCCGATTGCGCTGATAGAAGAGGCCGAATTTGAGAGTGTGAGCACGCAGCACCTTGGTCACATTGTCGTTCACATTAATTGTGGTGTTGGCCTGGTGCCAGGGTGTGGCGCCCAGATAGCTACCGGGAAAATTAACGCTCGAAAGACCGTTGAACCCGAGATCAGGAATAGATTGATCGGGTGAGACCGGAAAGAGTAGGGGCAAATTGATTCCATTCTTACCGACCGAGATGTTCCCGTTTGTACCCTCTGCTATCGAAAGGGTATGGCTGGGCCCGATGGAGAACTCGTTTAAAAGTGTCGGAGTGATGGTGCTAACGACATTTAGAGAGAAGTTCCAACCAGGATGCTTCTGTATGCAGCCACCCGAGAAGTTGATCGACGTGGAGCAAGCAAAAATACCGAACGGTCCGGGAAAGGGCAGGAAGGGCGAAGAATCATTCTCGGAATTGTGGATCCAACGTCCGAACAAACGATTTTTGCTATTGACCTGAAAGTCCACGCGCAGGATGTCTTCGCGACGTGGAGCGTTGCCTGAAAGTGCTTCCGAGAAATTATAGTTCTGTCCGTTAACACCAAAGGCACTGACATTAGGCAGCGGGAATAAATTTAAAATCTTCTGCATCTGTGTGAACACGGTCTGCTGTGCCGCAGAAAGTTTCGTTGGATCAATCTTGTTATTCGTGATTCCTGGTCCTGCGATCACGATCGGCTTACCGTTGCCGTCAATGGACTGAGAGAAGTCTCCCTGGCGCTCCAGGGCAGTGGGTGTGTAGAAAGTTGTCGTTCCGCCGATGGGAATCAATTGCCGGAAAATTTCCTGATTCCAGAAAACGAAAAGTCTGTTTTTCCGGATCGGACCGCCAATCTGGTACCCGATATAGTTGTAGCGATACTTCACTCTCGGTGTCCCGTTTTTGTTCGCGAAAAACTCGTTGGCGTTCAAACCCTCGTTGCGATGAAAGAAGCGTGCGTCGCCATGCCACTCGTTGGTGCCGCCCTTCGTGACGATAGCGATTTGGCCGCCCGCGGCCTTGCCGTACTCGGCTTGATAATTCGAAGTAAGTATTTTGACTTCCTCGATGGCATCGGGGTTGATGGTGACGTGAGTACCACCGTTGTTGCCGGTATCTACGTTTGACGCGCCGTCAATCGTAAATTCGTGTTGATTCGATCGTGTTCCGTTGATATTCAATGCGTCGAGCCCGCCGGTGCCGGAGGCGTGGCCGTCAAAACTGCTAATGACACCAGGAACCAGTTTCATATAGTCGAGTACGTTGCGACCATTCAGTGCCACATCATTCAGCTGCTTGTTAGAGATAAGGTGGCTCTGTTGACATCCTCAATAACT
>CAXMLS010000818.1:0-4364 GCA_964194235.1 uncultured bacterium
ATGTGTATAAGAGACAGGTACTGAGATGTCCGGTTTGCGCGTTACCGATAACTTGAGCCGCAAGTGGCTGTTTCTGGCGGGAGCAAGGCAAAAGAATTGGCTCGCAACCTTCCGCGAGGGGTCCGTCCGAGTGGTTCACCTGGCACAGTGCGAATTGATCCACTATTTCAGGCACCCGCTCCGGCCCTTGTTCAAGGTGCCAGCGTAACGTTCGAGCCCGGCGCGCGGACGGCATGGCACACACCCCCGTTGGGCCCGACTCTGACCGTGACGGCTGGCTTCTGCTGGGCACGGGGCTGGGGTGGTCCGATCGAGCAAATTAGGCCGGGCGATGATCTCCATTTTCGCTGGAAATCACGCGCTTTTTCAGTGCAAACCAATCTCGCTTTCAGCGCCGCGTGCGATCCTTCCGCACCGCTTCATCGATCAACGCGCCCAGTTCACTGCGCGTCAACGAAACATGATCTCCCGACGAATCCCCGCTATCGCTGGTCAACGGCAGGTCCGCGCCTCCGCCCGGCGGCGCTGCGACGAAATATCTCGACCGCGCAGCCATCAGCTTCGCGACTTCCCTGCTCGAAAGGAGCTTTGGCTCGCCGACCATCTCCGCCGCGAGAGTGATTTTCGCACAGTGTTCAATCGTTTCCATGCGGAAGAACGCCGTAAGCAGGTCCGTGCCGCACGTCACCGCGCCGTGATTTGCCAGCAGCAACGCGTCGTAGTGCGGAACGAACGGCTCGATGGCCGCGCTCAATTCCGCGGTGCCCGGCGTGGCATAACGCACCAGCGGGATTTGTCCCAAGCCGATAATCACTTCCGGCAGCAAGGCCCGGTCCAGCGCGCGACCGGCAACCGCGAAGCCCGTCGCCGTCGGCGGATGCGCGTGGCAAATGGCCTGCACGTCCGGGCGCATCCGGTAAAACAAAAGATGCATCGCCACTTCTGACGACACCTTGCGGGTTCCCGAAATATGGACCCCATTCACGTCCGTAATAACCAGATCGTCTGGGCAAAGCGTGCCTTTATTGATGCAGGTAGGAGTGTTCAGAATGCGTTGCTCGTCCAGCCGCACGGACAAATTTCCTTCGCACGCCACGATGTACCCGCGTTCGTACATCCACCGCCCGGCAATGCAAATCTCCCGGCGGTGCTGCTCTTCACTCTTAGCGGAGCCCGGCAATAACGCGTCCGTGGTCATGGCTCGAATCTCCTCACGCGATTTCGTTCCGCGTTAAAACTTTTTAGAAAAAGCCGCAAACGCGCCTTCGACAACACCAAGGCACGCCTAACGGGGGCATGGCGACCTGTTCCACCGGAACATGGGGGAAAATACGAGAAGAACGTATTACAACTCCGGCCAAGATGCTAGGCGTAAATTCCGCGAAGTTTCAACGCGCTGGCTACCCGGTCGATCGCCAGCATGTACGCGGCAATGCGGTTATTCACTTTGTGGGCCTCCGCGTAGCGTACCACCTCATCAAATGCGTGCTCCATCACATCCAGCAGCCGCTCGTTCACTTCGCTTTCGCGCCAGAAAAATCCCTGGCGGTCCTGCACCCATTCAAAGTAGCTGACCGTCACGCCTCCGGCATTGCCAAGAATATCCGGCACCGTGAAAATCCCTTTGGCATCCACAATCGCATCCGCTTGCCAGGTAGTTGGCCCGTTAGCGCCTTCACACAGAATTTTCGCCTGCACCTCATGCGCGTTCTGCTCCGTGATCTGATTTTCAATCGCCGCCGGTATAGCGATTTCGCACGGCTGAAACAACACATCGCGCGCCGTCATTTTCGTTCCGCCGCCCGGAAAATCCTGCAGCGCTTTTTTCTGTATGTACACCCACTCGATGACTTTCGGAATATCAAATCCGTTTTCGTTGTACAGTCCCCCGCCGATATCCGCGAGCCCCACAATTTTGTACCCGGCCTTCTGCATCAATTCCGCCGCCAGAGACCCTACGTTTCCGAAACCTTGAATCACCACGCGACAACCTTGTTTCTTCAGGCCCACTTTCGTCAGAGCCTTGTCGCAGCAAATCATTACGCCGCGTCCGGTAGCTTCACGCCGCCCCGCGGAACCGCCCAACTCAATCGGCTTGCCGGTTACTACCGCCGTCGTAGCCTGTCCCAGATGCATCGCGTACGTGTCCATCACCCACGCCATGGTTTGTTCGCCGGTGCCCACATCCGGCGCGGGCACATCCTTCTCCGGCCCCAGCCAGTTCGCCAACTCCGCCGTATACCGGCGCGTCATGCGCTCCAATTCTCCGCGAGACATTTTGCGCGGATCGCAAATAATCCCGCCTTTCGCGCCGCCAAACGGAATATTCACCACCGCGCACTTCCAGGTCATCCACGTGGCCAGCGCGCGCACTTCGTCAAGCGTAACGTCCGGCGCGTAGCGAATTCCGCCTTTACCCGGCCCGCGCACCGTCGAGTGCAGCACGCGATATCCCGTGAACACTTCCAGCTGCCCGTTATCCATCCCCACCGGAATATACAAAGTGATTTCTTTACTGGGATATTTCAGGTAGCGGTACAAGCCCTGCTCGAGCCCTAATTTGTTCGCGGCGACCTCAAAACGCGCTTCCGCGTTCTGGTACACATTCATTTCTTCCGGCGAGGGACCGTGCGCCATGCAAAAATCTCCTTGAACTCGCAGACCTGCGCTCACTAACCGTGCTTCTTGAGCCGAGGTGTCACACTAAGGCCTGCGTTATTTTCGCAGGTTAATTTTAGTGAGGCCAATGAAAGTGGTGAACGACGGGCTACCCACCCGCCATTGTTTGGCCGGGCGTCAGTATACGAACCCCAACGCCCCGGCCGCAAGCTGGACGTGCTGGGCCGTTGCTATCGTAAGCGATCGCCTTTTAGAAAGTATTTCCCAAGCACAGTCCGCCTTGTAATTTTGGTTCTTACAAGGTCGAATCTGACAGTTTTCAACTAAACAAAAATTATTGCAGGTGGAATTGAACCGTCACGGTGAGGTGCATCGGCACAGGCTTTCCGTGGAGTTGTGCCGGTTGATACTTCCATTTGTGCAGCGCGTCCATCGCTGCCTGCTGCAGCAGCCCGGGACCGGAAACAACCTTCATCGTCGTAACATTTCCCGAAGCATCGACCAGCGCATCAATCAGCACATTTCCAGACACGCGCTGGGCCTTTGCCATTGCCGGATAAACCGGAGAAGCCGTCGAAATTAATTTCGCCTGCCGGACGTCCCCGCCTATCGGCAACGAGGATGCGGAAGGTGCTGTTGGCTGTTTCGAGCTGGACACCAGTAATCCCGAAGCCAATCCCTCTCCCGGCGCTGGCTGGCTCGATGCGCCGAGATCCAGAGCTTCTTCCGCGTGATATTCGCTCTTTCCAGCGTTCAACTTCGGAGCTGCCAGGCGCGCCGATCCAGCCGTTGATTTCTTTGGCTGGGCCGCTACGGCATTGGAGCCGGCTCCCACCGCAGGAGCTTTTGTCGTTGAGGTCAGCCTTGCATTTGTGATCTCAGGAGTATTCGCTGCACCGTTACGTAACGATGCCCCCGACGAGGTGCCCGAAAAAGTACCGGAAGATGTGCCGGAAGCCCCGCCTGAAGTCGAATTTCCAGCAACAGGCACCCGCGCGGGAGCCGTGGTATGCGTCCCGGATGGGCTCGACTGGTTGGTCGTAGCATCGTGCCGTTGCGATGGAGCTGGTGAAGATGAGTTGCCGCCGTTGGCGACGCCGCTCGCGACTGGCGCAACCTGCGTTTGTGCAGTGCCTGCGGACTGATGCAAATACCACCCGCCCAAGCTGACCAGCAGCAACACACCCGCTGCGATCGCACCAAATAAAAACTTTTTGTTCGAACCGCTCGGCGCAGCCGGTGTCGGCAGGTCGTTCTCATCCGCCAGCATGTACGTGCCAAAGGACGGGAGCCGCTCACCGTGCTTGGCCGCTTCCGGAACAGCGGAGATTTCTGTAATAGCGAGATCCTCCGCTTCGGAACTATTTTTATGTTTTGGCAGTCGTTCTAAGTCTTTCGCACCAGGTTCAGGCAAGGCTATTGACGCCGCAGCCGCATTGCGTGCCAACGGTTCCAGCCACGCAGGAATCTTGATTTCGTCGTTATCTAGAATGGATTTGAAGGGCTCCGCCGATGTTCTCGCGGTTGTAAGGGACGCTTGCGAAATCGAAGTCAAAGTGAGAGGCAAACTCGCCGGCAAAGTCGCCGTCTCAATCTTGGCGATCTCCGAATCGCTGGCCGCTTCATCCGTTTGTGAAACAGGTTCCGCTTGCGATTTTTTCGACGCGGTTCCTTCGGTCGGAAAAAGATTGGCTAGTTGTTCCTCCAGCGAAAGTTCATCTCCGTCGAGAGTGGATCCACTCTCG
>CAXMLS010000819.1:0-3978 GCA_964194235.1 uncultured bacterium
ATGTGTATAAGAGACAGCCGCTATAGTGGACATGGAACGCGAAGTTCCCGGAAATACCGCGGACAAGATTTGGCACGCCCCAATCCACACTGCTTGTCCAAGGCTCATGGCATCCATGCGCCAGATAGGTATGCGGCCAGTTACGCCGCACTTTTCTCCCGCCGCTTCCGACTTCGCGTTCATGGCGTCGACGATCCACATCACGATTCCGCCAACCAGCAGAGAAGAGCCCATTACGTACAGGCTTTCTAAATTTTTGCCGATCACCTTCGTCAGCAAAAATGCCGGTATAGCGGTAACTACGAAAGCAATCATGATCAGACCTAAAGGGTGCGTTAAAGCGGTGCGATCGCCCTTCGGTCCGCGCGGAAATGTCGAAAGTAATTGTCGGATACGTTCACGGAAATAAACCGGCAGACACAAAATGGCGCCCAGTTGGATGAAGATGGTGTACATCTTCCAGTAGCCGCTCTTTAAACTGATGTGCAAAAGCGCTTCTGCGATGCGTAGATGCGCCGTGGAGCTGACCGGCAGAAATTCCGTGAGTCCTTCGATGATTCCCAGCACCACCGACAACAAATAATCGTGCAATAGTCACCCCGGAGATTTGTCTCGTGTAAAACGGACGTCGCCGCGACCGCGTGCGATCGAAATTCAGTTTAGCATCGCTACGTCGCGAATAGATGAAGCCTCTGCGACGGGTCATCCTTATCTGTCATCGATTCGTTCCGGTGGGTAGGGAAGTGTTTTCTGCATTTCGTACGCGTCGATGCGACCCAGGTAGTAGCGTTTCAATCTACCATGGGTCCGATAACCGTGTCGTTGCCAGAAGGCAATCGCAGCTTCGTTGTCGACGGCGGTTTCGAGCAATACGGAGCGCACCCCTTGCGCAGCGAGGCGCTCTTCCGCAGCAGCAAGTAACAGCGATCCCACTCCGTTTCGGCGATACCGCTCGGCAACATCCAGCGTGATGATGTGCGCCAGCGGCGCATCGACTTCGCTCACCACGAATCCCGCTACATCTCTCTCGATTTCCGCCACCAGACACGCCGAAGATTCCAGATCCAAAAAATAACGCAGGGTGTTCTTGGAGTAGGCAATTCCCGAGGCAAAGCAAGCCTGATCGAGTTTATGCAACGCCGGAAAATCGTGTGGCTGGTAAGCCCGGATATGTATGTCGGAAGGCACGCGAGTTTACACACGAATCCCGGCGCGGTTTTTCACCGCGCACGGCTCGACCAACCTAGACAGCTACAACTTTATAGTTACGGTTTTAACTTCCGTGTAGTTTGCAAGCCCGTACTCGCCGAGTTCGCGGCCAATGCCGGATTGCTTGAATCCGCCGAACGGAGCGGCAGCGTCAAATACGTCGTAGCAGTTCACCCACACCGTGCCTGCACGAACGTTGTCGGCAATCGCGTGAGCCTTGCTGATGTCCTTGGTCCACACGGCGGCAGCCAGACCGTACAGCGATTTATTGGCGCGCTCCACAACTTCGCCGAGGTCCTTAAAGCGCAGGATCGACATCACCGGGCCAAAAATTTCTTCCTGCGCAATTTTCATATCGTCATTCACGTCAGAAAAAACAGTGGGCTCGATGAAAAATCCTTTGTCGCCCACGCGATTGCCGCCGGCCATCAGCTTGGCTTTCTGCTGCTTGCCGGAGTCGATGTAGCCCATCACTTTGGTGAATTGCTCCTGGTCTACTTGCGGTCCTTGCTCGGTATTTTTGTCGAAGGGATTGCCCACCGTGCGCTTTTTCGCGCGAGCGGCGCTCTTTTCCACGAACTCGTCGTAGCACTTATCTTCCACAAAGGTGCGCGAACCGGCGCAGCAGCACTGCCCCTGATTGAAAAAAAGGGCGAAGTGCGAGCCTTCAATGGCCTTATCCATATCCGCGTCGGCGAACACAATGTTGGGGCTCTTGCCGCCCAACTCCAGTGTGACGCGCTTCAGGTTGGATTCCGCCGCCGCTTTCATGATCAAGTGGCCCACTTCGGTTGATCCGGTGAAGGCGACCTTATCGACATCCATATGGCGAGCCAGCGCCGCGCCCGCGGTCGGTCCGTAGCCGGGCAACAAATTCAGCACGCCCGGAGGGAAGCCCGCTTCGAGTGCCAGTTCGCCGACACGCAACGCGGATAGAGGAGTCTGCTCCGCGGGCTTCATCACCACCGTGCAACCAGTGGCCAGCGCGGGGCCCAGCTTCCACGCTTGCATCAGCAGCGGAAAATTCCAGGGAATGATCTGCGCGACGACTCCCACGGGCTCATGCCTGGTGTAAGTGAAAAAATTTCCGTTCACCGGGATGGTTTTGCCCTGCAGCTTGTCCGCCCATCCCGCGTAGTAGCGATAACAGGCAATCGTCAGCGGCAGATCGGCAGCGCGTGCCACGCTGTACGGTTTGCCGTTATCCAGCGCTTCGAGTTGCGCCAACTCGTCGGCGTTTTTTTCGATCAGGTCCGCGAGCTTGTACATCAAATTGCCGCGCTGCGAGGCGGTCATCTTGCGCCATGCGCCTTTTTCAAAGGCCGCGCGCGCAGCGGCAACTGCTTTATCCACGTCAGGCGCATCCGCTTCGGCTATCTGCGTCAGCACGTCACCAGTAGAGGGATTTATAGAGGGGAACGTTTTCCCCGAAGCGCTGTTGACCCACTGCCCGTTGATTAAAAGTTTCGTGGCATTAATTTTTACATTCGGTTCCATCACCGTAGTTGCCGTAGCCATCCCTACCTCCTATGTGTTGCGAATTTCGGTTTGCGGTCGCGATTTGTGGATGTGCGCCGAAGATCGCCGGGCTTCCCGGTCGAAGTCCTTGTGCGCGAAGCGTAGCTGCGCTCCAGGATAATCGCCCGCGAAGGAAAGCCTATACCCGTACAACGGCCGAGGCAAGCTGGCAAAATTAAGCGGGGCAAGGCATTTGGGGGGGGAAATTCAGCGATTGAAGGATGTGGATTATGGCTGTCGGACCCAACGTTGGCGATACGGTATTTGAATGGCGCTTCAGAGAACCATGCTTGGGGAATCGCGAAAAAAAACCAGCAATCTAAACAACCGGTTTAGTCAAAGTGTCTTCGTGCTTGATCTCCAGAATTACACCCAGAACTTCCGGCATAAATTTGCCCTTGTCAAGAGTGCCCGAAGCTGCTGGCACAGCAGGGTCAACGGGAGTTTGAATAGCAGCTTGCAACATCGTCGCTGGCATCGCAGGCTGCGGCACAAGGCGTTGCATGGGCTTATTAAGCCATGACCTGACTGCTACGGGAAACAACTGTTGGGCGCGGCTTAAACCCAAGGTGTTGGCAAATTTTCGCCGCCAAGCGCGTGACCGATGGAATCCAGAACGCAGAGCGAAAGAGGATGTGCCAACTGAATGAACGTTACCATCGGGCTCGCGTTCCGGCAGGGCGGACGGCGCGCTCCAGATCCAGCCATAAAACCGATCCACACAATCCTCGCAACGAAATGGGCGCCGCAATACCACCGGGAGGAAGAATTTCTCGCCCGGATTGCGCTTGGATCGCCGGATTCGCGAGCTACGGCAATTTGGACAAGTTATGGCCTTCATGGACGTTATTGGCCCATCATGGTGTGAAAATTACTCGATCGCCTTATCAGGCGCAATACAGGAGGTTGGGTATTGATCAGCGAGTAATGGCCGGGTCCTAGTAGCCAGCCGCGGCTGGTCCAATACCAAATTCGAGATGCCGCGCGTCCTAAGCCGATGGGGAGCTGTTTATTGCAATTTCCTCGGCGCGTGTCGCTCCGCCGATCACCGTCTTCATCTTCCGGGCCGATGCGGCTAGGAACATTGGCCACCCGGTCCACATCACTCCCATGGCCGTCCTATAAAGCCCAGCTCGATATGCGGATTTAGTCCAAAACAAGACCGGGGCGCCGATGACCGCATATCTATCGAATCGGTGTTCGGGCCCCCCGGGGTACGCGTCCGATCGTTCCTTTTGGATCACCTTATAT
>CAXMLS010000820.1:0-1966 GCA_964194235.1 uncultured bacterium
CCCGCCGCAGCGAGCACCTGAGCCGCGCGATCTCGCTTCTCGTCCGTTACCCGCAAGCCAATAAATGATTCCTCCGGAAGCGTATCGATCCATCCAGCACGGCGAAGCAATTCGAGATAGTAATATTTTTCGTGCGCGGGAATTTCTCCCACTTTTGGCACACGCACCGCTCTCGTCAGCAGCATGCTTCGACTATCCCGCGCATAACCGATACGTTCCGGGATTCGCGTGCGCCAGGCCAGCCACGCCGCATCGAACGCATTCTGCAGCAGAATCGCAGCGTCGAATCCTTTATCACGCAATTCGGCAGCAAGCCGTTCCCGCCCGGAAATTCCGGCATGCGCTCCGCGAACGTCGTAAAGAATCAACTCATCCGCGACTTCCTGATCACGATAAATATCCGCAACATAGGGGCGCGCAAGAATCGACACTCTGGCACCCGGACGGCTTCGGATGGCGCGCAAGGCCGGAAGCGCCATGATCGCGTCGCCCACCCAGTTCGTCGCCCGCACCATTATCTTCATGCCAGCGCACCGCGTTTCTGTATACCGCGATTTACCATCGCCAGAAATTCCACTTCGTCCGCGATTTCCAGATCGATTATGGAGACGTACACCGGCATCGCCGGTGATTTACACGCCGTCAGATTCCACGAATCTTTTTCCGTAGTAAGTAGAACCTTTGCGCCGCATTCTGCAGCGGCCTTCTCAATGGATTCCACGTCCGCTGACGAGTAGCTGTGGTGGTCGGCAAAAAACATGTGTCCCGCCGGCGCCACGCCCCAGCGTTGCAGGTCGCGCACGAGCGCTCCGGGATTTCCGATTCCGCAAAAAGCAAAGAACGGTCCCGGGCCGATGTCTCTGGCAGCGTGCAACGAACCGTCGCCACCCATTTCCCGGAAGCCCAGTAATTTCGTGGATGCTACAAACACCCGCGGGTTGCCCGTCCGTTCAACCTTATCTTTCGCCACCTTGGCGTTTTCCCATCGAGTAAACACGATCGCCCCAGCCCGCGACAATGCCGACATTCGTTCCCGCAGTGGCCCCGCAGGCAACAGCGCCTGGTTGCCCATCGCGTACGACGAATCGATCAGCACAATATCCAGGTCGCGAGCCAATTGCAGATGCTGGAAGCCATCGTCCAGAAGAAAAACGTCGATGGCCTGCCGCGATTCCAGTCGGTGCCCTTCCGCAAAACGATCTTTCCCCACGCCAAACATCGCGCGATGCTGCAGCCGCGAACGCATCAGCTCCACTTCGTCGCTACTGTCTGCGGTGCCGCGGTAACCTCGGCTCAGAATCGCAACACGGCATCCCTGCGCCAAAAGTTTTTCCGCCAGCCAGATCACCATCGGCGTTTTTCCCGTGCCGCCGACGCTCAAATTCCCCACACTGATGACCGCTGCGTTAAGCCGCTTCCGCCGAAGAACCTTGGTATACATCCATGCCCGCGTGCTTGCGGCCACGCCGTACAGCAAAGAAACCGGCCGCAGCACCATACGCAGCAGAGGTGAGACCGTCGTCGCCCCGTCTCGTATCAATGTGTGGCGCCCTTGTATTTCAAGTACGCCGCAATTTCCGCGAGCGCCCGATCAGTAGCTCCCCTGCTGTCTTCCACCAGTTCGCGCGCCTTTTCTCCCATCGCCCTCATTCTTTCCGGCTCGCGGAAAAATTCGATCCATGCCACGCCTGCATCTTCCGGGCTTTCCACCTGCACCGCCGCGCCGGCAGAAACGAAGCGCGCAGCAATTTCCGAAAAATTTTCCATCGACGGACCGAACACCGGAATTCTACCGAACGCGGCCGGCTCCAGAATATTATGGCCGCCCGACGGCACTAGCGAGCCCCCGACGAACACACCGTCGGCGCAACCGTACAGCGAAGCCAGTTCGCCGATGCTGTCCAGCAGCAATACCGTGGTGTCCTTCGGGATTACACTCCCGCCGGTCCCATTTAATCCGCCCGCT
>CAXMLS010000821.1:0-3537 GCA_964194235.1 uncultured bacterium
ATGTGTTCCGCGTAGCTGCGCTCAGTGTATTCCTGATGTTCTTTGCGGTGCTGCTCTTTTTCAAAGAGCCAAGGCGTGCGAACGACGCTGCGGCTCCCAGCACCGGTGCCGCATGGCGAAATTTTCTGGTGGTGTTGAGCAACCCCAGATTCATCGTGTTTCTGCTGATTTTTTCCGGCTACTGGATCGTGTACTGGCAGGAATTCATCATTCTGCCGATTTACGTGCACGATTACGTCAACGCGAATACCGACACTGAGCTGATGCTGGTGACCGGGCCGCTGACGGTCATATCGCTACAACTGATCGTAAGTTTCCTGACCAAAAAAATACCGGCGTTCCGAGCGATCACGCTCGGTACCTTGGTGTCCGCACTGGCATGGATTATTTTAATTGTGCATCCGACCGCGCCCATGGCGGTGGCCACGCTGATTGCCGTGTCCCTCGGCGAAATCATCCAGTCGCCGCGCTACTACGAATATATTTCGCGCCTCGCTCCTCCGGGCCAGCAGGGAACGTACATGGGATTTGCGTTCTTGCCGATCGGCATCGGCTCGCTGATCGCTGGGCCGCTCGGCGGGCTGCTGATTCGACACTTCGGCGAAGTGAAACACCAACCGGCCGGCATCTGGTGGGTAGTCACCGGAATCGGTGTGCTGACAGCGCTGTTTCTATTTATTTACAATCGGATTGTGAAACCGGGCGCGGGCGCTCCACCCTTGTAGCTTTTTCACGATGTAGATTTTTCGGCGCGCTTATTCACCGCACGTCATGTTCACTTAATTTCCGGCGCTTCAGTTCACCATGCGGCGAAGTGAATCCAGCGCAGTGCGAGCGAGTTGGTAGCGCGGCTCCACTTCCAGCGCTTCCTCAAAGCACCGCGCTGCGCTCCCGTACATTTCTTTGCCGAGGTATGCGCGGCCCAGGTTGTAGTGCGGAAAATGACGCGGCTCGTAGCGTTTGGCTTCAATGGCACGTTCGAGCCACGGAATGGCTTCGTCAAAGTTGCGCTGCTCGATCAGGTATGCGCCGATGTCATTGTAGGGATTGCCAAATTCCGGATCGATCTCAATGGCGCGCCGGCATTCCGCGATGGCATCGTCCAGCCGGCCCTGAAAATGATACGTCCAGCCCAGAAAAGTGTGCGCTTCGGCAGTGGGATGCAACTCCAGCGAGGATCGGTAAAGCTCGATGGCGCGATCGTAATCGCCCTCCATTTGCGCTTGATACGCATCCTGAAGGATTTCCCACGCGCGCATTAATGTCTCCTGATTCATGATTTTAAAATTGGAGCATACGGTGTGCGCCGGGTCAAAAGTACGAAAGTTTTGTGGTGCGAAGAGGGAACCTGTCCTTTGTGCCGGGAGTATTACTGGAATTGGGGAAGATAAAGGTGGAAAATAAGGCGAGTCGTTTCAGGCACACTTTGGGGGATTCGTGAAAAGCAATCATCTGATCATGGGAATCGCGGCGCTGGGCCTTGCGGGTGCCATGTTTGCGCAGGACCCGCCGGCAAAGAAGACCGCTGCGCACAGTAGCTCCAAAAATTCAGCCTCCGCAGCGGCTGCCGCGCGCGGCAAAGAAGTGTTCGATAAAAAGTGCGCGGTCTGCCATTACGCAGATAGCGACGCGAAGAAGATTGGTCCGGGATTGAAGGGCATCTCACAGCGCGGCACGTTTACCATTAACAACAACAAGGTTACCGATGAGTCGCTGAAGACGTGGATCGAGAATGGCGACTCCCTGATGCCGCCGTTTAAAGAAGTCCTGGAAACGCCACAAATCAAAGATGTGATCGCCTACGTGAAGACCCTCTAATCGCACACGTCCGCCGCGCAGATCGATGCCAGCCTGTCATTAAAGGTCAGCTGGTTTTCGCAAAATAAAAATGACCACAGTTTGCAACCTCGGGCGCACCGACCGCATATTGCGATTAGTTATAGGAATTGGCTTAGGAATCGCCGGTATTTTATCCCCTCACCAAAACGTAGGCCGCATCATGGGAATCCTTGGCGCCCTGGTAATTGTAAGTGCGGCGTGGGGCACGTGATTGGGTTATCGCGTGCTCGGTCTGAGCATGAAACGCTTTACAAAATAAGAAAATCTTAACTTCCGGCCCTCTCGCCACGCAAAAAAACCTCCGGCTGTGGCGCAAAGCCACGTTGCCGGAGGTTGAAACGGCCATTGAGATGGCCGCTAAACGAGATTGAAACCGGAATTTACTTGAGTACGGCGTCCTTGAACGCCTTTGCCGGGCGCAAACGAACCACGGTCTTGGCTTTGATCTTGATCTGCTCGCCGGTCTGGGGGTTACGGCCAAGGCGTGCTTTGCGGTGTGCTTTCACAACGCGGCCGATGTTAGGAATTACAAATTTTCCGGCGGCGCCCTTCGCTTCTTTCACTGCGAGTTTGAAAAGCTCTTCAAAGAACAGAACCGCGGTCTTTTTAGAGGTGCCGACTTTCTCGGCGATGTGTGAAACGATCTTCGTCTTGCTCAAAGGCTTGGCTGCCATCTAGTCTGCTTATCCTCCTGATTTTTCGTTCGTTCCCGGTAAACGGGTTGGCTGAAAGCCTCTGATCCTTCGTGTTTACGAAGGAAAAAAGGTCCGGGCCGAATGGGACTATAGCCAAGCTGTTCCGAGAACGCAAGAGGAAACGAGAAAAAATGCAGGTAAATGGCGTGTTTTTTTCACATGGCGTGTGAATAACCGCATGAAATAAGGGGTTCCGCGCATGGTCGGACTGGCACATGGTGTAATTACTCCCATGTTGTGCTGCAAAACTTACGTAGTTAGCTGAGCAGAATTAATGAGCGAGCAAAACTCTTACTCCGCAAAAACGACGTGTGAGAGACCAGCCGAATCACTCATGGAAAGGAAAAAGTGCCGTTACTTGCATGACTTGCGGGTTTTTGCTGGCGTTTAGCGCTCGATTACAGCGTAGCCAGGTCGGCGTAAAAGTGCGCGATGGCTTTGATTCCGCCGAAATAATTTTCCAGCGCGATGTGCTCGTCGGGAGCATGCGCGTTTTCGTCCGGCAATCCAAAGCCAATCAGCACGCACGGAACTTTGAAGGTGTCGTGCATCTGCGTAACAAACGGAATCGATCCGCCTTCGCGGATGAACACCGCTTTTTTGCCGAAGCCTTTTTCCAACGCAGACTGTGCTTTCTTGAAAATCGGCGCCTGGAACGAAGCGAACCACGGCTTGCCGGTGCTCAGAACTTCGAACTTGCAGGTGACGCTGCCCGGCAATAGTTTGCGGATCTGCTTTTCCACAAGCTTGGCAATTTTCAGCGGATCCTGATCGGGAACCAGCCGGGTAGAAAATTTTGCGCAGGCTTTGGAAGGGATAACGGTTTTTGCTCCCTCTCCGGAATAGCCGCCCCAGATGCCGTTGAGCTCAAGCGTGGGACGGATCCATAGCTGCTCCACGATGGTGTAGCCCTTTTCCCCGAAGTACCCGGCAGCGCCGACAGCCCGGTCGAAATCCTTCTTCTTCCATGGCAGGGCGTTCAAAGCCTGTCTCTTATACACAT
>CAXMLS010000822.1:0-4909 GCA_964194235.1 uncultured bacterium
TCGGCGACTGCAACACCGCGGCGCTAGTCTCACGCGAAGGATCCGTCGACTGGTTGTGCCTGCCGAGTTTTGATTCCGCCGCGTGCTTTGCCGCTCTTCTTGGTACCGAGGATCATGGCCGGTGGATGATTGCTCCCGCATGCGACGTCAAGAGCATTAACCGGAGGTATCGCGAAGACACGCTCATTCTGGAAACGACATTCGAGACGGAGGGCGGCGCCGTAACGGTCATCGATTGCATGACGCCCACGACAAGCACCGCGGATTTATTGCGCTTGGTGGTTGGTCAGCGCGGCCAGGTGCCGATGAAGATGGAGTTAGTCATTCGTTTCGATTACGGCTCCGTCGTTCCGTGGGTGCGCAGAACGGAAGACGGGCTTACCGCCATCGCCGGACCTGACACGGTTCGCTTGCGTACACCGGTGAAAATCTGCAGCGAGAATTTTAAAACCGTTGCTGAATTTACGGTCTCGGCGGGACAGACAATTCCTTTCGATTTGTGCTGGTACCCGTCTTATCGCGATGAGCCGCAGCCGCTCGACATACAAAAGGTCATTCTCGATACGGAAAAGTGGTGGCGCGAATGGACAGGACGCTGCTCATTCGATGGGAAATCAAAAGATGCAGTGATGCGCTCTCTCATCACTTTGAAAGCGTTGACGTACGCCCCGACGGGCGCCATCGTTGCGGCGCCCACTACATCCCTTCCGGAATTGATTGGGGGCGTGCGTAACTGGGATTACCGTTTCTGCTGGGTGCGCGACGCGACTCTTTCGCTGCACGCGCTGATTATCGCCGGATACCTGGACGAAGCACGGGCCTGGCGTGAGTGGCTCATTCGCGCGGTGGCGGGCAAACCTTCGGAGCTCAACATTGTTTACGGTTTGCGCGGCGAGCGGCGGCTCACCGAGCTGGAACTGGGTTGGCTGCCAGGCTATGAGAATTCCAAACCCGTTCGCACCGGGAACGCTGCGTACAGCCAGTTGCAGCTCGACGTTTACGGAGAGATCGCGGACACGCTGTATCTCTGTCGCCAGGCGGGACTGGTGCCGGATAAAAATACTTCTACGGGCGTAGGCCGAGCATTGATCGAACACCTCGAGACGGCGTGGGAGGAACCAGACGAAGGCATCTGGGAAGTGCGCGGTCCGCGACGAAATTTTACGCACTCGAAAATGATGGCCTGGGTGGCCATGGATCGCGCGGTAAAATCCGCGGAGCAAGGCTGGCTGGCGGATCCCCCGCTCGAACGATGGCGGGCGCTTCGCAGCAAGATTCACGACGAAGTTTGCAGCAAGGGCTTCGACACGGAATTAAATTCATTCGTGCAGTTTTACGGATCGAAGCATCTGGACGCCAGTTTGTTGATGATGGCGATTACCGGATTTCTGCCGGCGAACGACCCACGCATTCTCGGAACGGTTGAAGCTATTGAGAAAGGTCTGCTGTCGAAGGACGGTTTCGTGCACCGTTACACCGTCGATGAAAATGTCGATGGCTTGCCGCATGGCGAAGCCGCGTTTCTTCCGTGCACCTACTGGCTGGCCGACAACTACGCGTTTCAAGGACGCCACGCGGAGGCGCGCGCGGTATTTGATCGTTTACTGGCGATTCGCAATGACCTTGGGTTGCTGTCGGAAGAATATGATCCCGTAGGACGGCGGCTGCTCGGAAATTTTCCGCAGGCGTTCTCGCATTTCGGCATGGTGAACACCGCTTACAACCTGGACGCGAGCGCTAACAGCACGGCTGAGCCCGCCGCATCCCCTGGAACAAAACGGGAGTAATTTGTAATTACCCATCGCTGCGATGGCCGGGCGATGCGCTTAGGCAGACGCTCCGTTGCTGATTCTTTTTTCATTATTTTTTAATCGTTTGCCGCTTGTACTCCCGCGAATTACGCGCTTCAATGTCACTCCGTAATTAATTGTCTAAACTGAATTGCCAGCTAGTGGTTTTCAAGGAGGCAGAGGTGCGTGGACTCAAATTTGTTTTGCTGCTGTTGTGCACATTTTTAGTTCCAAAATTGGGCGCTGACCAGGAACCCACGCACCTGGCCACAAGCAAAGTTATTGCCGGTTCAGTTCCCGGCGCGCCGCAGCGCACCAATGGCTTCCCGGAAACAATTGCGGTCAGCCCAGACGGTCGTTACGCCGCGCTTCTCAACAATGGCTTTGGCACGGCGGAATCCGGGATGAAGCAATCCATCGCCGTGCTCGATTTGCAGACCAATCAGGTTACCGATTTCCCGGAAAAGCGCCTGGCTCAAGATGCGCACCAGAGTTACTTTGTCGGACTCGCTTTTGGCTCGGACGGCACGCGACTGTACGCCTCGATGGGCTCGATCACCGATCCGACCGGCAAACGCGCAGGCAGCACCGGCAACGGCATTGCCGTATATCGATTCGAGCTAGGCAAGTTAACAGCGGAGCGCTTTTTGAAGATTGCGCCGCAACCTGTGTCCCCTGGAACGTACGTCGCGAGCGGCTTATTCAAATTGCCGAAAGGCAGCGCGATTCCGTATCCCGCCGGGCTGGCGGTTTTTCAACGCGATGGAAAAGATCTGTTGCTGATCGCCAACAATCTCTCTGACAACGCCGTCGTGATGGACGCGGAATCCGGAACCGATTTGGCGCATTTCGATCTGGGCGCGCACAAATTCGTGCCATCGTCTTTTCCTTACACCGTAATCGTCAGCCGGGATGGACATCGCGCGTGGTGCAGTTTGTGGAATGCGTCGCAGGTCGCGGAGCTGGACCTTGTAAGCAACCAAGTTGTTCGGCGCGTCTCCATGCTGCTGCCGAAATCGCCGGTTGCTCCGGGTTCGCATCCCACAGCGATGCTGCTGTCCCCCGACGAGAAAATTTTGTACGTGGCGTTGTCCAACGCCGATGCTGTTGCGGCCGTGGACACCAAGTCGGGTGCGGTGCAAGGGTTTTTCTCGACTCGCCTTCCGAAGCAGGAGTTTCCCGGTTGTGAAACAAATGCGCTGGCGCAGAGCAAAGATGGAAAGCGACTGTTCGCGGCAAATGCAGCAACCAACTCGGTCGCGGTGTTCGACACCACCAGCGTGGTCAACGGCCATCATCAGTCCGTAACGTATTTGCCGGCACTCGGATTCATACCTACCGAGTGGTACACGTTAGCGGTAGCTGTTGCCGGAGACGATCTGCTCATCGCTACTGGTAAAGGGCTGGGAACGGGGCCGAATGGGAAACTCGACTCTTCGCCGGCATCACCACGGAAAAGAGAACATCCTTACATTGCGACTTTGCTTCATGGATCGATCGCGCGGCTAAAGCTGGGAGAAATAGAAAATAATTTGACGAATTTCACGCACGTCGCGCAGCAACAAATGCAATTGCTTGTGGAGCCGGGACGCCTTCTGTTTCCCGGGGGCGTCTCGCCCATTCACCATGTCATTTACATCATCAAGGAAAATCGTACCTACGATCAGATCTTTGGCGACCTGAATGTGGGCAACGGCGATCCGTCACTCACCATGTACGGGGAAGAGATAACTCCCAACCAGCACAAACTGGCGTTGCAATTTGGCGTGCTCGATAACTTTTATGATTCCGGCGAAGTTTCCGGCGACGGGCACGTGTGGTCGACGGCTGCCATTACCAGCGACTACAACGAGAAGACGTGGCAGATTGCTTATCGCAGCCGCGAACGCACTTACGATTACGAAGGCATGGTGGCGGATGAATATCCGCTCGAGCGCGGTGAGCCGGACGTGGATGAGCCGATGAGCGGATATCTTTGGGGGAACGCGGCGCGGCACGGTTTGAGCTATCGCCACTATGGCGAATTTGTCGCCAGCGAATGGTGCGAGAAAAAAGCGAGTGCTGCAGCTTCGCCGAAAGAAGGCACGCCGTCGCCGGCTGGCGGCGCATGTCCTCTGACCGCGATACGCAAAGGCGAGCCGCTGCCAGCAAATGTTGGGCAACCGAAAGGCGCGCCAAGCCCGTATCCATGGGCGGTGCCGGTACTGCGCCGCAACGTCGCGACCAAGCCGGAGTTGCGCGGCCATTTCGATCCGGTCTTTCCGGATTTCAAAGTGGATTATCCGGATCAATTGCGCGTGGATGAATTTTTGAATGAGTTTGACGGCTTCGTGCGGGCGCGCGAGGAAAAGAAACCGGAAAAAGAATTGCCCAATTACACGCTGCTGCGCCTTCCCAATGATCACACCGGCGGAACCCGCCCGGGATTTCCCACGCCGTCGGCTTCGATTGCGGACAACGATCTCGCCGTGGGCCGCGTTGTGGAAGCGATATCGCACAGCGCGTACTGGAATGACACAGCCATTTTTATCGTGGAAGACGACGCGCAGGATGGCGCCGACCATGTGGATGCGCATCGCAGCATTGCGCTGGTGATCAGCAAATACGCGTCCGGCACAATCGAACATCCGAACGTGGAGCACGGATTTTTTACTACCGTCAGTCTCATCCGAACGATGGAGATGCTGTTGGGTTTGCCGCCGATGAATCACAACGACGCGTATGCTCCGGCGATTTCGTCACTGTTTTCTGGCGACGGCAGCCAGCAACCGTTCGTGGCGGATCACCACAATCTGGATAACGGCCTGATATTCCAGACGAACAAGCGAAACGCGCCCGGCGCAAAAGAATCGGCGAAAATGGATTGGGGGCACGCCGATGCCGCCGATAATAAATTACTGAATGCCATTTTGTGGCGCGACCGCAAAGGCGACGCGCCAATGGCGGCGTCCGAGCATGCGGTGTTCCCCACTCGAACAGGCCAAAAATAGAATTGCGAATGAGCGGCTTTGATTCGACGAGTTGATTCAGGACCTTCGCGGCTGTGCGGACGGGAGGATGGGGATACCCCCACCCCGGGTGTTTTTTGTGCAAAGAGTCTGGAAAGTGTTGAAAACAAA
>CAXMLS010000823.1:0-12107 GCA_964194235.1 uncultured bacterium
CCTTCGTGCAGTTCAGACCTCGGCTAACTTGCGGCCTTCCAGAGCCGTGGAAACGGCGGAATTCATCAGCGATTCCGCCAAATGCTCCGTCGCGTGATTCAATTCGTCGATATGTTTGCGGATCAATTTGTAATCCGTGCTGGATGCCGCTTCTTTCAGCGCCACCACCGTCGCGTCGATCGTGAAACGTTCGGAGGGCGGCAATTCAGCGGCTTGCGGATTATGCAAACCCTTGGCGGTCGCCGTTAAAATCGCATCCGCTTCGGTGCGCGCTTCGATTAACTGGCGCTCCGCGAAATCCTGCTCGGCATATTCGATGGACTCTTCCAGCATGCGCTCGATTTCGCTGTCGTTGATGCCATAGCTTGGCTGCACCTCGATGGAATGCTGCTCCCCAGTGCGCAGATCTTTGGCGGCCACTTGCAGGATGCCGTTCGCGTCGATGAGGAATCGGACTTCGATGCGGGGCAAGCCCGCCGGCGCGGGAGGCACTTTTAGAGTAAATCGCGCCAGAGAGCGGCAATCCCTGGCCAGCTCGCGTTCGCCTTGCAGGACGTGAATGTCGATGCCTGTCTGGTTGTCCACTCCCGTGGTGTATTGCTCCTGCGCGCTAGCGGGAATGGTGGAGTTGCGGGGAATAATTTTTGAGACGGCGCCGCCGTAGGTTTCGATGCCGAGAGAAAGCGGCGTGATGTCCAAAAGCAACATGTTGCTTACGCCGCGCTCCAGAATGTTGGCTTGCACCGCAGCGCCGAGGGCCACTACTTCGTCGGGATTTAATTCGGTGTGCGGCTTGCGGCCAAAAAAGTCCCGGACCGTGTGACGAATCAACGGTGTGCGCGTGGTGCCGCCGACGAGAACAACCTCTTCGATATCTGACGGCGAGAGATGCGCGTCGGCCAGCGCTTGTTTCACCGGGGCCATGGTGCGCGCGACGACCGGCGCAATGAGGGCTTCAAAAGCGCCGCGTGAAAATTCATGGGTGAAGACCCCGCCGTTCGGAAGCGGGAAGCGCAATACGGCGGAATCTTTTTCGGAAAGCGCATGTTTGATGGCGATGAGCGACTTGCGCAATTCCTGGGCCAGCTCGGCGTGCGGCGAAAAATCAAGATTCTCGCTTTGCAAAATTCGTTCGTGCACGAACGCCTGAAGCAGATTGTCGATATCGTCGCCGCCCAGGTGCGTGTCTCCATTGGTAGACAGCACCTGGTAGATGTCGCCTTCGCTGGTGGAGATGAGCTTCAGAACGGAGATATCAAACGTGCCACCGCCAAGATCGTAAACCGCGACATGACCGCGGTGTTTTTCATGCAGACCGTAAGCAAGGGCGGCGGCGGTCGGCTCATTCACGAGGCGCATGACTTCGAGTCCGGCAATTTTTCCCGCGTCTTTAGTGGCCTGCCGCTGCGCGTCGTTGAAGTACGCCGGTACGGTGATAACCGCGCCATCGACGGGTTCTCCGAAATACGCCTCGGCCCAATTTCTCAGCTCTCGCAAGATGAATGCGGAAATTTCCGGCGGTGTAAACATCTTGTCGCCAAGCATTACGCGGATGACGTTTTTGCCGGTGGGATCTATGCGGAAAGGAAAAAGTTTGAGCTCGCTTTGAACGTCGACTGGTCCACGGCCCATCAGGCGCTTCACGGAATAAATAGTGCGCTCGGGTTGCGTCAACAGGCGGCGGCGCGCAGGATTCCCGACGATTACGCTGCCATCCGCGTCGATGCTAACGACAGAAGGGCATAACGTCTCGCCGTAAGGCCCGGGGATGCACTCGGGCTGCCCGGTTTTTGGATCCAGGTAAGCCACGAGGCTGTTGGTGGTACCTAGATCGATGCCAACGATGCGTCCCATTAATTTCCCGTCCCTGCCAATTCTTTATCCACACCGGCAACCAGGTTCCGGATGTACGAGCGACGATTCAGCAATTCGTTCAGGCGCTGCATGACGGATGTTTTGTCAGAGTCACCGGCATCGGCGTCGATGGCCGCATCCCATTGCTTCGCGGCGGCCTGCAACTCTGAGTCTACTGTGCTTAATTTTCCCTGAAAATTAGTTTCGGCGGCCCTAAGGCGCGATGTAAGCGCGGTTAAATTCGCTCCGGCAGATTTGGCTTCGCGCAATTCGTCGAGCGATTCGTTGAGTTCAAACACTTCTTCCAGCAATTCTGGCGGCGCCTGTTGCTTGTGCTGGCCTTCTTTGCGCATACCTTCGATTTCGAGGAGGTATTCGACGCGCGCGACGGGATCGCGAAGCACGCGGTAGGCGTCGTTCAGCTTCGAGCTGCGTTGCAAAGACATTTCCTTTTCGCGCTCGTCCTGATTTACAAAATTGTCCGGATGCAGCTTCCAGCTCAGCTGCAGGAATTTCTGCTCCAACGCATCCATGCCGATCCAGAGCTTGCGAGGAAGATTGAACAGATCGAAGTACGTGGCGTGCGCCGTGAGTGGCTGAATTTTCGCGCACGCCGGGCAAAACGCTACGCCATCGATTGGGGCATGGCAGTTCCAGCAAGAAGTAGCGGAGTTCCGCGCTGATTTGGGTGCGTTCATCGGTGTTAGAGCTTGGTCAAAGGCCGTCGACATAAAAAAAGTGGCTGGCTGGTGTTGGCTGCCAACCACTGGTCAGGGCCTGCCACCGCACATTATCCGCAGCGGTACTTTAGTTCTGCGCCCGCGCTGCTTAAGCGGTGAAGGAGCTGCCGCAACCGCAGTTACGCGCCGCGTTGGGATTCTGAAAAACAAAACCCTGCCGCATCAAGGTTTCTTCGTACTCAAGCGTGGTGCCGTTCAGATACAGGAAACTTTTGGGATCGACGAACAGGCGCGCACCGTGCTCTTCAAAAATTTTATCGCGATCCCGCGCCTGAGTATCCAGCCGCATTGCGTATGACAACCCGGAACAACCTCCGCCCTGGACGCCGACACGCAAACCACCTTTTTCGGGCGAAACTCCATCCTTTTCGAGGAGCGCGCGGATTTTCAGCGCAGCCTTCTCGGTGAGGCTGATTTTCGCAATCGGAGGAGTGGCTACTTGCGTGGCCATGACGTTACCTTTCAAGACTTGCAACTGCGCACTTCGCGCGACAGGCAAAAATTTGGAAAAATCCGCACCCTCAAAATCGAAGGGTGCGGCACCGAGAACCAAATCCCCAGCAAGGATCGCCAGGCGAGGCGCCTACTTAGTGCGCGACTTTTTCCGCTACCGGCACTTCGATGCCATGCTTCTTTTTCCAGTCGCCGATAGCCGCCTTGATGGCGTCTTCCGCGAGCACGGAGCAGTGAATCTTCACTGGAGGCAGGGCTAGTTCACGCACGATGTCGGTGTTCTTGATGGAAAGGGCTTCTTCTACAGTCTTGCCCTTCACCCATTCCGTGGCCAGCGAGGAACTGGCAATCGCCGAGCCGCAGCCAAAGGTCTTAAATTTGGCTTCCTCGATGACTTGCGTGGCCGGATTAATTTTCATCTGCAACTTCATAACGTCGCCGCACTCCGGCGCGCCTACCAGACCAGTACCCACGTTGGGGTCTTCCTTCGGCAAGCTGCCCACGTTGCGCGGATTGTTGTAATGCTCGACTACCTTTTCGCTATAAGCCATTAGCCATTGCTCCTTGCGAGATTCACTAGATTTCCGAATCCTGCACTCTTCACTGCTTTTTCTGATAACGACACGTTTGGTACAGATGCCGAGCGCCCAGCGGTAAGCTGTCGCAAAGCGTCCTTGATAAATTCCGCTCCCACACCCAGCAGCTTCAAGAAAGCGCGAACCTGCTGAAGCTCGTGAAATGAGCGCTCACCCGCGGCCGGAGCATCTTCCCCTTCGCCGCCATAAGGCACAAAAGTTACGCGGAATGCCGCGCCGGTACCGCCGATTGACCGATGAATTCGAATTGTTCCTTCATTCGCCATGTTCTAGACCCTTTCAGCTTTAGGCTGTTTGCCATTTCATTTTTGAGATGTCGATACCTTCCTTGGCCATTTCATAGAGCGGAGACAACTCACGCAGTTTGGTAACGACTTGCACCATCTTATCGATGACGTAGTCGACTTCCTCCTGCGTATTGAAGCGGCCGAGGCCGAAGCGGATCGACGTATGGGCCAGGTCTTCGCCGACCCCTAATGCTTTGAGTACATAGCTGGGCTCGAGGGTTGCCGAAGTACATGCAGAACCGCTCGAAACAGCAATATCGTTGATGCCCATCAGGAGCGATTCGCCTTCCACGTAGGCGAAGCTCATATTCAGGTTGTTTGGAAGGCGATGCTCCATGGAGCCGTTGACGAAAACTTCGTCGAGCTTCGCTTCCAGCCCGGCCTTCAGACGATCACGCAGCCCGCGCATTCTGACCGATTCCTGGGCCATTTCTTTCTGCGCGATCTCACAGGCCTTGCCGAGGCCGACGATGCCCGGAACGTTCAGGGTGCCGGAGCGCATGCCGCGCTCGTGCCCGCCGCCGTCGGCGATGGCGGAAAGCTGGACGCGAGGATTGCGGCGACGCACGTACAGCGCGCCCACGCCCTTGGGTCCGTAAATCTTATGGCCGGTGATGGCCAGCAAGTCGATGTTGTCTTTCTGGACGTCCACGGGAATCTTGCCCACGGCCTGTACGCCATCGACGGCAAAGAAAATCCCATGTTCCTTGGCGATTTTGCCAATTTCCGCCATCGGATTGACTATGCCAATCTCGTTGTTGGCATACATGATGGTGATCAAAATTGTTTTTGGCGTGATGGCCTTGCGCACATCCTCGGGATCAACGCGCCCATCTTTCTGGACCGGCAGATAAGTCACTTCGTAGCCGTACTTTTCCAGCCGCTTGCAAGTGTCCAGGACGGCCTTATGTTCAATGGCCTGGGTGATAATGTGGTTGCCCTTTTCACGGTACATTTCGGCGACGCCCTTAATCATCAGGTTGTCGGATTCGGTGGCGCCGCTGGTGAAAATAATTTCTTTTGGAGTGGCGTTAATCAGCGAAGCGATCTGCTGACGCGCGGTCTCCACGGCTTCTTCGCCAGCCCAACCAAACGCATGATTGCGGCTTGCGGCATTGCCAAATTTCTGCGTGAAATATGGCAGCATCGCTTCCAGGACGCGCGGGTCGACCGGGGTGGTCGCGTGATTGTCCATGTAAATCGGTAAATTAACGGCCATCTTGTGATTCTCCTAAGATCGCAATTCTACGAGCGCATGTTCGTGCTGCTCTTCACTCATCTGAGAAATCGTAACGTTGCTCAGCACGCTCATAATACTTTCGTTCACGCGGCGTAACGGCTCGCGGATTGAGCATCTGTCGCTCGTGCCGCAGTTTCCGTGGCTGGTTACGCAAGACGTAATCAACACCGGTCCATCTATCGCGGAAATCACATCCAACGCGCTGATCTGTTGCGGCGATTTGGCCAGCAAATAACCTCCACTGGCGCCATGTTTTGCGGTAACAATCCGTTCCCGCGCTAACTTTTGCAGCACCTTCGCCATGAGCATGGTGGAGATGCCATATTCTTCGGCAATCTCGGTGGCGCTGCACGCGTGTTCATCGCGATGCATGGCCAGGTGCTTCACCGCGATCAGCCCGTAATCCGCTTTTTTCGACAGCTTGAACATGAGAAAGGCGGGCCCAGCGCCATATGAGACTAAATCAGTCGCAAATGGAGTGTAGGGCCGGAAAGGTTAAAAGTCAATAAGAGAATTTCTTTAGGTTTAGGCAAGTGGCCTATTTACTTTAAGTTAAGAGGAATTATCGCGCGCGGATTTAATCCTATCCAAATCACGCATTTGCGCCACGTTATGTTTTACCTTCATCTGTTAACCACTCGAGCCGTTTGCCGATTTAGCTGGACCGGCCAATTTCTACCTTAGCACCGGGACCTATGCCTCCGGGTAAAATTACATTTAACCTATGTTTACTCACGGTTAAGGTGGGTTTGCGCGGGTAGAATTAGTGAGAGTCATGCGCCGACTGGTTTGCACCATCGGATTTACGGGGAAAACCGCTGAGGAGTTCTTCGCGTTGCTCCGTGCGGAGGGCGTTGAAAGCGTGATTGATGTGCGCCAGAACCGCGGCGGCCAGCTTTCGGCGTTCGCTAAATATCCAGATTTGGCGTATTTCCTGAAACAGATCGCAGGCATGGGGTACAGACACGAACCACTTCTCGCTCCCACTGTGGAGCTGCGCAAGAAATATCGGGACGACAAAAACTGGTCCGCTTATGAGTCGGCGTTTCTGGCGCTGATGAAACAGCGAGGTGTTCCAAAAAAGCTGGACACCAGCGCATGGCCGGCAAGCGTCGCGCTATTGTGCACGGAATCGGGACCGGAGAAATGCCATCGCCGCCTCATCGCCGATTTGCTGGCGGATCGCTGGCGCGCCATTGGCGATCACGTCGAGGTGCGACACCTGACTTCCAAGTGAGAAGTGCGGACTAGAGTTGCAACAGTGGACTTGAGTTCGGACTCATTGCAGTAAAAGCGGATCGCGCTGGGCAATTTCGCTCGCAACGCAGCGCATTTCCTCGTGGATAAGATTGTTTGTCGCGAGGATTACCGGTCCACCCAAACGATACGGCTGGCCCATAAAATCGGTGACTCTTCCGCCGGCCTCTTCGACGAGCAGAACCCCGGCAGCGGTGTCCCAAGGCTTCAGTCCAAATTCCCAAAAGCCTTCGAATCGACCGGCAGCAACGCTGGCGAGGTCCAGCGCGGCAGAACCATCACGGCGCACGCCGTGCGAACGCATGGTGAAGTCACCGTAATACTGAAGGTTAGGGCTTCCTTTACGATTGTGAACGGGAAATCCGGTGCAAAGGAGGCTCTTGGAAACGGAGGAGATGGTGGAAACTTTTATTTTCTTCCCGTTCCGCGTGGCGCCTTCACCGCGGGCAGCTGCAAAGAGCTCTTCATAGATCGGGTTAAAGACGACAGCAGCCAAAAGGGAATTCTGCCGTGAGAGCGCAATTGAAACGCAGAAGCAAGGATAGCCATGCGCAAAATTGGTGGTACCGTCGAGCGGATCGACGTGCCAGCGAAATTCGGAGGCGGAAGCGCTCTCGTGGCCGGTGCCTTCCTCGGCGGCCACGGCATGATCGGGGAAATATTCCTTGAGGCGCGTGACGATCGCGACTTCGGAGCGTTTGTCGGCCTGCGTGACGAGGTCAACCTCGTCGCCCTTATAAGAAATCTGTGCGGGACGCGCGAATTCCTCGCGCAGGATTTGGCCCGCTTCGCGCGCAATTTCGATGGCAGCTGCAAGATAATTTTCAGGCATGGAAATTTTGAATTCAGCGCAAGAATGCTCGAACTAGTACTTTACCATCGACCGCAATTTGATCCAGCCCGTGAAATATTAGGCGCTGCGTCCGAGTCGCGATCATGAAATAGGTTTTCATTGCCTCGATCTGTTGGTGGTTGAAATCCGAACTTTTACTGCGGGCCGGTGAGGTAGGTTTTTCGGTGGCGGACCTTGTAAGTATCCAGAACTTTTATCTCGATGCCGCGGTAGGTGTTTGCCGGACCGCGAGGGTTTGGATAGTAGCCCAGGCGGTACTGGGTGCGCAGCTCGCGTTCGATGCGATCGAAGATGATGTCCAGATCTTGCGCTGAATCGGGGAAGAAAATGGCCCCGCCGGTGGTGTCCGTGATGGTTTCGAGCGCATGTTCACCAGCGGTGTTTCGCCCGCTTTCGTTTTTCACCGGCCGCACCACGATGGTGTACAGCAAGGTGTTGGCGCGGACGGCTTCTTTACGGGCAGCCTCGAAATCAGCCCGGCTGGTGGTTTCGCCCGCGTCTGTGACCATGATGATTACGCGGCGACCGTCGCCACGCCGCTCCAACGCGCGCGAGCCGAGCAGGACAGCGTCATAGATGGATGTTCCGGAGCCGGAGGGAATTCTGCGGACGGCATTCTGCAGCGAAGTTACGTTGTCCGAGAACGCGGCAAGCTGGGTGACGGATTCATCGAAGGCGTAGACCGCGAGGTGATCCGACGGACGCAAAACCTGAGCAATGAAGTGCGTGGCGGCTTGCTGCTCGAATGAGATTTCCTTGTGCGCGCTGAGGCTGGCGTCGATCATGAGCACGATGTCGAGAGGCTGCCTAGTTTCGGATTCGAAGATTTCAATTTTCTGCTGTACGCCTTCTTCGAAGATTTGAAATGCTTCCTTGGGCAGATCGGGAGCCGGGCGATTGTTGTCGTCCAGCACGCTAACGAGGACGTTAACGAGATTCACGTTTATGCGGATGCGGCTACGCTGAGCGGCGCTTTCTTTATTTTTCTCGTTGTCTTTATCTTTATCGTCGGCAGGGAGCGAAGTTTTTTCAGGAATGCGCGTGTCCGTAGATTTTGTTTTTTTCGCCCAGGGCGGGCGATCGGAATTTTCCTGGCTCTGGGACGCAGCTACGAGGGAGAAGGCAGCGGCGAGGAACAGGACGGCTTGAAGCTTAAGAAAGAATTGAGGGCGCATCTGGCAGTTAAGATGCGGATTCAGCGGAAGGCGTCGCCGAGGGAACAGAGGGAAGTTCTCCGTCGGCCCATACGGAACCATCGTCGAAATATTCTTTCTTCCAGATGGGGACCGTTCGTTTGAGTGTGTCGATGGCGAAACGGCAGGCGTCAAACGCGGCGGCCCGATGCGCGGCGCTGACAGCGATAAACACGCTGGTCTCCCCGATTTCCAGCCGACCGAGCCGGTGAATGATGGCTATGCGATGAATGGCGAAGTTTTCGTGGATGCTCACGGCGATTTCCCGGAGCTTCAGGACGGCCATCGTTTCGTACGCTTCATATTCGAGATACAGGGTTCGTCGATTCCTTGAATGATCGCGAACGAAGCCATCAAAAGCAACGATGGCGCCATCTTCGCCGGCGCGCACTTGGTTGGTTAAATGGGCGGGGTCGATTGGAGCGCGCACCAGCTCGACGATGTCGTTGAATTGCGAGGCCATGTGGTACTTCAGCCCCCGCTGACCGGCGGGAGGAAAGCGACCTCGTCGCCATTACGCAGAGTTGTGCCCCAATCGACGAATTCCCGATTGCAGGAAGCGACGAGCGAAGTGCGGTATTGTTGGAGATGCGGGTTACGTGCGGCGTACTGGGCGAAGAGCGCCTCAACGTCGGCGGGAAGCGCGATGTCGATGGCGTCTTCACCGCCACCGAAAGCGTCTTTCAAACGGCCGAAAAACAGCACCTTTACCCGAATCGTTTGCGAGACGGTCGCCATAATCCGATTGTAACCTGCGTGCGCAGCAGCGGCTAGGGCCACGGATTGAAACATACGAAATCCGAGAAGTTGTCATAGCAACGGTGCGTCATTTAGTTGCGGCCATAAGTTACGGCGCCGTTGATGCAAGATTGTTTTTCGAGGGCAAGATGAAGATTGTGATGAGCGGGGCGACCGGGTTGGTTGGGACGGCGCTGGTGAAAACACTGGCGGCTGAAGGGCACACCGTATATCGGCTGCTGCGTCCGGGAAACAAGAAGACTGCGACGAGCTCTGGAAGCGTATTTGATGTGGCGTGGGATCCGAAAGCCGAAAATAGCAGCAACCTTTTTGCACACGCTGGACAACCTGTTGACGGTGTGGACGCGGTCATCAATCTGGCGGGCGCTCCCATTGCGGACGGCAAATGGACGAATGAGCGAAAGTCCATGCTGCGATCGAGCCGAATCGACACGACGCGGGCGCTGGTAGGTGCGATTCAGAGAATGACTCCGCGTCCGCGAGTGTTTATTTCTGCCTCGGCGATTGGATATTATGGCGATCGCGGCGACGAAGTATTGAGCGAGAACAGCAAGGTTGGCACGGGATTTTTGGCGGAACTGGCTGAGGAATGGGAGAGCGAGGCACTGAAGGCCGAGGCGTTGGGGGTTCGCTTGGTGCTATCGCGCTTCGGGATTATTTTGTCGAAAGATGGGGGAGCATTACCGCAGATAATGGCGCCGTTTAAATTTGGCGCAGGCGGAAAGTTAGGATCGGGCAGGCAGTGGATGTCGTGGATAACTCTGCACGATGTGGTGAGATTTATGCGCCAGGCGCTGGAAGACGATGCACTCAGTGGGCCCGTCAATCTTGTGGCGCCCGGGACGGTGTGCAATGTTGAGTTCACAAAACAGTTGGGCGAGGCTCTCCACCGTCCCGCGGTTTTTACTGTTCCGGCGTTTGCTTTGCGATTGGCGATGGGCGAAATGGCCGATGCGATGCTGTTGGCCAGCCAGCGCGTCGCTCCAGAAAAACTGGAGCAGCGAGGTTTTCGGTTTCTGCATTCCAACCTAAGGGATGCGTTGCGAGCGGTTCTCGCTTCGCGCACCGATGGTGATGCTAAGACGCACTAAAATCGCAGACCAACGGATTCCTGCGAACTCCCAAATTGGAACAGTCTTCCTGCGTTAAATCCCGAATTGGAACGATTTTGGGTATCAAACTTCCCTACAGAGTAAAAGCCGATTTTGCTCGAATGAGTGGCCAACTCGGATGTACTTCTTAAACTATTGATAACAGGCTCCTCTCATTTACCTACGTTTAAATTCTGCACGTCTGCCAATAGGTCCGTGGGCGCAAACCTTTCGCTGGCCCTTTGCCTGCATTACTGCAGCGCATGCGGCCCTTCCCGCAAAGAAGTAAGAAACGTTACTTGGGTGGCGCGATTGTTTTCTCGGCGCTGCTGATAGCGAACGCGTGGAGTAGCGGTGTGCAACCGTCCCGTCCGCGCCGTCGTTGCCATCTCCACCGCCTACAGCGCAAGACATCAGCGTGACGATCACACCGGCGAGTGGCTCGGTAATGCTCGGGAATCAACTTACGTTCGCGGCGGCGGTGAAAAATGCCTCGGACACGGTGGTGTCCTGGAGCGTGAATGGAGTGCCTGGTGGAAACGCAACCGCGGGCACGATCACGACGGCGGGAATATATACGGCACCACGGGACCTTCCGTCGCCAGCGAGCGTGAAGATATCCGCAACCAGCCACGCCGATGCTTCGAAGTCAGCGATTGTGAGTGTAACGATACAAAGCGATATCTCAGTAGGACTGAAGGCTGGAGCGACAGCGGTCGAACTCGGGAGTACACAGGCATTTCAAGCCGTGTTGATCAGCAGCGGACATCCGAATGAGACGCTGCAATGGAGCGTCTCCGGCTCGGCATGTCTTGCAGATTGCGGATCGGTAGACGCAACCGGCCACTACACCGCGCCGCGAATCTTGCCGTCACCGGCCATCGTTACGCTCGCTGCGCGCAGCGTCGCCGACCCTGCGAAACGAGCGTCGACGCAAATTACGATCACCAGCAATTTTCTGCTGCAACTTACCGCTCCTTCAAGCATCGCAGCGGCCGGGAACGCGGCGTTGATTGCGGTGCTGACGCCGGTACCAGCGTCCAACCCCAGCAACGTGCTGGCCTGGTCACTGTCAGGGGGCGGGTGCAACGGATTTGCGTGCGGAACCTTGACTGTGGAAACGACGCAATCAGCAGGAGGGAACTCCTCCACCACGTCGGCGAGTTATACAGCGCCAAGTGCGGCTCCCACACCGAACTCCATCACCGTGACGGTGACTCCACAAGCGGACCCCTCGAAAAAAGTTCAGGCGACGTTATCCATTGAGGCTGCTACGGCCGGGATCAGCGTGACGGTGTCGCCCGGGTCGGCTACGCGGGCAATCAATCATCGCGTGACTTTGACGGTGCACGTCAGCGGGACAGCGAATACCTCGGTGGGCTGGAACGTGAATGGCATCGCAGGCGGAACCGCCGCGGCCGGAGAAATCTGTGCGGTGGGATCGAATCCCTGCCAGGTAATCACCAACGGGAGTGCATCGCAAGTGGACTATGTTGCCCCCGCAACGATTCCGTCGCCCGATCCGGTGACGATACAGGCGATCAGTTCAGCGGACGCAACAAAGAGCGGGAGCGCTCAAATCACGGTCATTAACCATGTGCTGGTTTCCATTTTGCCGGGAAGCGTGTTTCTGGCGCCGCTTGGCGTGCAAGCATTTACGGCCAAAGTTCTGGGCGCCGATAAGCAGAACGTCGTCTGGCAAATTCAAGGCTCAGGATGTGTCGCAGCTGGCATCTGCGGGGCGATCACGCCGACGGGCGTATATACCGCGCCTGGCGCTGCGC
>CAXMLS010000824.1:0-2721 GCA_964194235.1 uncultured bacterium
ATGTGTATAAGAGACAGGATGAAGACATTGCACAGAAGATGCCGCGTTCGGCAATCTCCAATCGCCTTCTCGCTGAAATTGCTCGCGACGACGGAGGTGATGTGGGGAAAGCCGCGACCGGCGACCCAGCACCGAAAACTGCTTCCAATAAGTCGCGAACCAAGATGCGTACTGCTAGTGCCGGCGCCATACGCAAGGCGTTACAGAGTGCAAAAAGGTCCCCGGCACCAGCACGGCAACGACGGAAAAAATCGGATAGAACTACAGGCTGACACCACTTTGATCATATTTGGATTACTTCGCTGCCCACGCAAAATCCATACCGCGTCCAACCCATGTTGTTCATTCTGTCCGCCAGACTTTTAACATCGCGAATTTCATTCCTGCCGCATGAATGCTCGCTGCGCCAAAATTTAAACTTAAGAAAATGAACGGTTATGTCCAAACTAAATACGATAAATCCAGTGACGTTCCGCGACAGGCAGTGTTGTTCGACCTCGACGGAACGCTGGTCGATAGTGTTTATGAGTACGTCCGCGCGTGGCATGAAACGTTCAGGGACTTCCCGATGGATCGCCGAGCCCAGCTTGGTCATGCGCCGCGATAGCCACGGCGGCACACGCCCAGCATGTAGCGGCAAATCGCCAAATCCGGACCGATTCATGCTAAAACCAGTTTAACATTTGCGGCACGGCTGTTCGTGTGCCGCGGCTCGAAAAGGTAAGTGGAGACTTTTATGGAACAGAAATTTCGGCTTTCTCAGATCGGGGCAGTCATGCTCGGTGTTCGCGACCTGCCCGCCGCGCTGGCGTTTTACGAGGACAAGCTCGGCATGAAAGTAATTATGAAAGAGGCTCAACTCGCGCTGCTGCAATGTGGGACGGTAATGCTGGGCCTGAACCGCGGGCTTGCCGATACGGCGCCGCACGTTGCCGGTGCGACCGAAGTGGTATTTCAAGTTGAGGACGTCAGAGCAGCCCACAGTGAGTTATGCGCTCGGGGCATTTCCTTCGTGAGCGAACCGCACCAGATCACGCCGATGCACTGGGTTGCGCATTTTCGGGATGCAGACGGCCACCTACTGTCAATTTTTGGACCTGAACGCAAAACCGAGGATCCCACTTGAGAAGGTGCAATAATTCTCAGTCCTTGGGACAAAATGGAAATCCGGTCCGTTAGCGCGTTGACGTTGGCGCGATTATTTCCCAGGTGTATTTTTGACCCAGATCCAGGAGCTGCGATGTTCGACCGCCGAAATTTCCTGACAGCCGCTACCACCGGAATGGCTGCAACGCTCGCTTTCCGTGGAAACCTGCTGGCCCAACTGCAGAACCTTCCGTCCTCATTGCCTGATCACGCCCTACAGGACAAGGACGAGGATGCCTACTGGGCAGAGCTACGCAAACAATTTCTTATTCCTGAAGACGAGGTGTACCTGAACAACGGCACTGTGGGCTCTAGTCCAGCTCCTGTCTTGCGCGCCATCTTCGACGGATATACCACCACGGAGAAGATGGACCAGAAGGACCCCGAGGATTATCCCATCTGGGGATATGCCTCGTGGAACGAGTTCCGGGATCCGCTGGCTGCGTTCGTGGGTTGCCATCGCGACGAGATCGCGCTGCTACGCAACGCCACAGAAGCCAACAGCTATATCGCAAATGGTGTCGATCTGAAGCCAGGCGACGAAGTGCTGATGACCGACCAGGAGCATCCCGGCGGCGAGCACCCGTGGAACCTCAAAGCCAAACGCTACGGCATTGTAGTGAAGAAGATTACGCTCCCCCGGCCAGTGAAAGACGCGGCGCAGGTGCTCAACCTTTTCAACGACGCCATCACTCCGCGCACCCGCGTAATTTTCTTCAGCCACATCACCACTTTCTCCGGCACAGTTTTGCCGGCGAAGGAACTCTGCGCGCTGGCACGTTCAAAAGACATTCTCTCTGCCGTGGACGGCGCTCACGTTCCAGGCATGATGCGTTTCAACGTGCACGACATCGGCTGCGACATGTACTCCTCGAGCCCGCACAAATGGCTACAGGCCACCAAGGGCTCGGGCTTTCTGTACGTTCGAGACGAGGTCATTGACCGAATCTGGAACACGATTGCCACCGAAGGCTGGGACGACACGAAAATTCGAGCCGAGCGATTCCAGCGCATCGGCAGCTCGAATGTCCCTGCGCTTTGGGGACTGCGAGCCGCCATCAAGTTGGCCAACGACATTGGCCTGAAGCGCATCGAACGCCGTCACCGCGCTCTCGCGGACTACATCCTCGCGGAAATGCTCAAACGTGGCGCGGTTTCGTGGACTTCGCCCGATGCAGCTCTGCGTTGCGCGATCGTCACGGTAAATGTGCCGCCGGTCCCGCGCATGGATTTGGAGAACTGGTTATGGAAGACCCACAAAATCCGCATCCGAGGCGCGGATCCTAATAAATTGCGGCTATCCACTCCGTATTATTTGCAGAAGAAAGACATCGACCGATTTCTTGAAAAGTTTGACGAGTACAGACGAGAAAAGAAGCTGGCCTGATTTTCTTGGTGAACTTCGTGGTCCTTTGTGCCGGCAGCCGTTGTGCGCGTGTGGCGACGCGATTCATCAGCTAGATCAACAAGGCTGGCACGGACACTGAAGCGGCTAACGCAATGACATCAGAGAGAAAATTGGTGGACGTGACCGGGATCGAACCGGTGACCCCCTGCTTGCAAAGCAGGTGCTCT
>CAXMLS010000825.1:0-2282 GCA_964194235.1 uncultured bacterium
AGATGTGTATAAGAGACAGGTTTTAGAGGAGGTTAATGAAGCTGGGCGCCAGTTCCGCGGCCTGGTGGAAGTAGCGGGGAGATACGGAATCCAGCTGGGTTACCACAACCACGTGCACTGCATCGGAGCGCCGATATGGGACATGGCAAGAGTCATCGAACCGCTCGATCCGCGCTGGTGTGGTTTCTATTTTGACATGTTCCATGCCACGGCGGACGGCGGCGCAAGCGGATGGGAGATCGCGACGAATCTGGTCATTCCTCGTTTGAAAATGGTTGCGGCCAAAGATTTTGTCTGGAAAAAAGTCGGGCCGCACCAATGGGAAGTTGAACCTTGTACGCTGGGCCAGGGAATGGTGCCCTGGAAGGAGTTCCTGCACATTCTCGCGCAATCGGATTTCCACGGGCCCATCTCGCTGCACGTCGAAGGGCTTGCTATTCCGGGTGTGGCGCACTCGGAGGGGATCGCGGTTTCACGCGCGGCCGTTCCCCAAGTCATGGCAGGCGCCAAAAAGAATCTGGACTATCTCAAATCACTGCTGAACGAGGCGTATAAAGGAGCTTAGAGACTCTAAGAGTAAATCAGGCTTTTGATTTACCGCTCCGAGCACGGCAAATTTCTATGGAAGATCTTCCGCAGGAGGTAATTTTCGCACCGTGTTCTGGAATTACGCGGCGGAGTTTTCTGAAAGCAGCATCTGTCGGAACCCTTTCTCTTTCGCCGCTAGCCTCTCGCCTGATAATCGCAGCACCCAAGCGCAAATCAACCGACATTCGCGTTAAGGAGATCCATGTCAGCTATGAGAATTTCCCTTATCGCACTCCTTATGAGTTTGGTGGCCGCAGCGGGGACCGCGTCACGCTGTTAAACGTTCATTGCACGGTGGAGACGGTCGCCGGCCGCGTGGCCGAAGGATTCGGCTCAATGCCCATGGGGAATGAATGGTCATTTCCATCCAAAACCCTTTCGTACGACACAACGCTCGAGGTGATGAAGCGACTCGCGGAGCGCATCCAGAAAATCAGCGAGGGTCAAACAGAACCCGGCCATCCGATCGAGATCAACTTCACCCTGGAGCCAGAATACCTTGAAGCCGCAACCGAACTCACGCAAGAGATGCAGCTTGATCAGCCGATTCCAAAGCTCTGCTCCTTAGTCACCGCCAGCCCCTTCGACTCAGCCGTTCACGACGCATTCGGGAAGGCCCACAGTCTCAATTCTTATCTAACTTACGGTCCAGAGTTTATGAGGCACGACCTGGCCCACTATCTTGCGCCGGAATTTAAAGGGAAATTTCCCAGCCAATATCTTCTACGCACTCCGAAGCCCTGGTTGTGGTGCAATCACTCAGTCGGCGCTGGCGATCCGATTGAGGCCGCCGATGTCAAGAAGCGACTGAACGACGGCCTTCCACAAACGCTGAGCGAATGGATGGTTGCTGACGGCCTTACCCATCTAAAGATTAAACTCAACGGCAACAACCTGGAAAGGGACGTCGCAAGGGTGTTACATATTGATCGCGTCGCCACGGAAGTGGAAACGCAGCGTGGCGTTCGCCATTGGTATTATTCGCTGGACTTCAACGAACAGTGTCCGGATGTCGACTATCTGCTCAGTTTCATCAGCCGGATTCAGAAAGGATCGCCCAGCGGCTATGAGCATATTTCGTTCATCGAGCAGCCAACTCGGCGGGACTTGGTCGCCACTCCAGAGCAAGTGCTGTTCAGGGCTTCGAAGCTGAAACCTGTGGTGATGGATGAATCGCTTACAGGTTTCGACGCGCTTCTGCGTGGCCGGGAAATAGGGTATACAGGGGTAGCGCTCAAGGCATGTAAAGGCCAGAGCCAGACCGTGCTGCTTAACGCCGCCGCGCAACAGTTCAAAATGTACATGACGGTGCAGGATCTGACCTGCCCAGGGGCTTCGCTCATTCAGTCGGCAGGCATTGGCGCGCATGTGCCCCAAATCGATACGCTGGAGTCAAACGCGCGCGAATACGTTCCCGCGGCGAACAAGCCGTGGCTCGAGAAATTTCCAGGATTGTTTGAGGTTCGCGACGGCAAACTGCACACCGCAAACCTGGATGGGCTGGGACTAAGCGCTGTTTGATCTACTTGGACAGGCCGGTGAGCCGCCAAGACCCGCGAGTAATACCTAATAAGAAGGGAGGAGTGGCTGATAGACCTTTTCGAATGCCCGGATGACGTCGTCCTCGTCGCGTTCTGTCATCGACGACGGGATCGCAAGAATGATACTGCGTTCAAAGAGGCTATCGGCCACAG
>CAXMLS010000826.1:0-4512 GCA_964194235.1 uncultured bacterium
GCGTACATGTCGCCCGAACAGGCGCGCGGCGAAGAGCTCGATGCCCGCTCCGATTTGTTTTCTCTGGGTGTTGTGCTTTACGAAATGGCTACCGGCTCGCTTCCATTTTCCGGCTCGACCATGGCCGTGATCTTCGATGGCATCATGCACACCACTCCCACGCTGGCGAAGCAGCTGAACTCGCGCTTGCCGCTCGCGTTCGAGACTATTCTCAGCAAGACGCTGGAAAAAGATCCCGATCTGCGTTGCCAGACCGCCGCTGAGCTTCGCGCCGATCTCAAGCGCCTGAAGCGCGACATTGAATCCGGCCGCCGTCCGGCCGGTGAAAAAAACCTTCCGGGCGCCGCACCGCATCCCGAAACCAACCACCGGAAATCCGTCGCGGTGCTGTACTTTGAAAATCAGAGCGGCGCAAAAGAGGACGAATATTTCCGCGACGGCATCACGGAAGATATCGTCACCGAGCTTTCAAAAATTGCGCTGCTGGAAATTTTCCCTCGCTCGGAAATGCTCGCGTTCCGCGATAAGCCCATCACGGTGCAACAGGTAAGCCAGAAGCTCGGCGCCGCGTACGTTCTCGAGGGCTCCATCCGCCGCGCGGGCAATCGCGTGCGTATCACGGCGCAACTTGTGGAAGCCTCCACGCGCCATTCCGTGTGGGCCGAGCGCTACGATCGCCAGCTGGAAGACGTCTTCGCCATTCAGGAAGAAATCGCCCGCAGCATCGCCCAGGCTCTGCGCATCACGCTTACGCCGCAGGAAGAAAAAACCATCGCGCGCAAGCCTACGGAGAATCCGCAGGCGTACGATTTTTATCTGCGTGGACGAAGCTATACGCGCCGCGAAAATATGGATTACGCGCTGCAGATGTTCGAGCAGGCCATTCAACTCGATCCAAATTTTGCGCTGGCGCATGCGGGCATCGCGCAGCTCTGTGGCCTTATTTTTGAAATTCGCGAGCAGAATCAGAAATGGATTGAACGTGGTCTGGCCGCGTGCGACCGCGCGACCGCCCTGGCGCCCGACCTGCCGGAAGTTCTCGTCGCCCGCTCCCGCGTTGCTTACGCGCAGAAAAAATACGATGAATCGGCGCTGCTAGCCCATCGCGCCATCGAGCGCAAACCCGACTGCGAAGGTTCCTGGAATATTCTTGGCCGCGCCTATTTCGCTTCCGGGCGTTTCGAAGAGGCCGCGGCCCTCACCGAGCGCGCCATCGAATTCAACGGCGACGACTACAACACGTACATTCCATATGATCAGGCCCTTGAACGTTTGAAAAGAGAAACGGAAGCCGAGCACGTGCGCGAGCGCATGGTCACTATCATTCGCCAGCAGCTCGAACGCGTGCCCGAAGACGTGCGCGCCCGCATTTTGCTCGCTACACTTCTGGCCTATCAGCAGGAGAATGCGGATGAGGCTATCCGCCACCTGAAAACCGCCGTGGCACTGCGCCCCGGCGATCCCAACACGCTCTACAATGCCGCCTGCACGTACGGCGTTTTGCGTCGAAAAGCGGAAGCCCTGGAAACCGTTGCGAAGGCTTTCGCCGCCGGCTATGGCAATAAGGTTTGGGCCGCCAAAGATAACGATCTCATCTGCCTGCACGACGATCCCGATTTCCGCAAACTTGTTGGTCTGGACGAGATTTCAGCGTCTTGATGGGTTTGTCGGGCAGCAAAATCGCCTAGCAGTTCTGGGTACGGTTTACGAGCTTGTCGGGAAGAAGTAAAACAATTTCAGTGAGAACTGCTGCTCAGCGTAAGGGGCGCATCCAAAAAATTAAAAACGAACCACACTACTACTTGGTATCCGGCACGGTTTCCTTAGGGTTAGCTTCCACGGTGACTTCCACGTGCGCGCCTTCCTTGAGTTTCACCTTCTTGCCATTTTCGTCTTCCAGGGTGTTGTCGATACGAATCTCGCGATACAGAGGTTCCGCACCCTCGATACTGATCTCGGCTTTTTCAGGTTCATCCAGGTAAGGGGATTTGATGATTTTTTCGACAGTTCCGGGCTTAGTCGATTTTGGTTTGTTCATCACGCACTCCCAAGTTTGAAAAACTAACTGCCACTCTCATTTTAACTACTATACAGAAATAATGTATGAATTCCTAGACCGTAACGGTCTGTTCCACTGAATCTTTGTTATCAACTCGATATGGGGGATACGATGTAGGAGCGCGTTAAATCAGGAAGCTGGGAGTAGCGACCGCACGCATTCGCACCATGCCGTCGGGTTTGGAGAGCACGGCGGCGACGGCGAGGGCGGAAGCCAGCGATTTGCCCACCGATTCGTTATACATAGTGAAGAGCACCAGCGGCACCGTGGGCATGATGCCCTTCAGCACCGACGCGGCTTCGGCACCGTTCATCAAGGGCATGCATAAGTCCAGCAGAATCAGATCGGGTTTGAGTCCCTTTGCCTGTTCAATCGCTGTCAGGCCGCTGTCCGCCTCACCGCAAACGGTGAATCCCGCATTGGTCAGAAACGTTCGAATTACTCCTCTGACAGTTTTACTATCGTCGACGACGAGAATACGGTCCCGAGCAGGCCTGAATCCCTAGCAAGCATAGGAGAGGAGCTAAGTTAGCGAGTCTTAACGATTGCGGCTGGCCTCTCAATACAGGAAATCCTGTATTGGCCCTCTATTGTTTGGTGACAAACACTTCGTGAAATTAGCTGAGCAACGCCTGGAAACGGGGATCGGTTCGAATTGAATCGAGGTCGGAATCCTTCGCGGCCCAGTTTTTGTAAAACGTCCCGTGCTCCATAATTTTTGAAAGATAGTTTATGGACTCTTCTGTGCGCCCCAGTAATGCGTATACGCAAGCCACGTTATAAAGAATGGAAGTCTCTTCGGGATCGATGGCCACCGCCCGTTGCGCCCACTCCAGTCCCCGGGCGTGCTCTCCCATGCGTACGAGAATGCCCGCACCGAGATACAGCGCGCGTGGATCGTCGGGATGAATTTCGATGTGTCTTTCCGTAAGTTGCAAAGCCCGGCGCTCCGTAGACTCCGCTTCCGCCTGGCGGCCCAAGCCGTGATAAACGCCGACCAGCAGGCTGAGCGGTTGATAATTATCGGGATTTAAACGCGAGGCCTGTTCGTAGAGCTCTGCGGCTTTCTTCAAATCCCCGCGCTGAAAAGAAGTTCGTGCATAAAAGTAATAGGCTTCGTACAACTTTGGATCCAGCTGAATGGCCCTCTCAAATTCGTCCTGCGCTTTTGCAAAATTCCTTCGCAAGGAAAATGCCAATCCGCTCGCTGCGTGCGCCTCGGCCAGTTCTGGGTCCAGTTCCAACGCTTTTTTGCTGGCGGCTTCCGCCTCGTTCAAATTGTCTTCGCTGCTGTCCCAGTACATGTACAGGAATGAGCAACAATCCGCCACACCGGCAAACGCCCGCGCGTAATTCGGGTCGATCACGATGGCGCGCGCAAACATCTGCCGCGCAAAATCAAAACCCTTGCGCCGGAACTGGTGGAAAAATTGCCGCCCGCGGAGGTAATAGTCGTACGCCTGCGCGTTTTCCGTTTGCTTCCGCGCAATGGCCTTTTCTTCTTGAGGAGAAAGCTTGATGCGCAACGCCTGGCTGATGCTGCGAGCTATTTCATCCTGTACTTCAAAAACGTCTTTGAGTTCACGGTCATAGCGTTCCGCCCAGATGGAGTGGCCGGTCTGCGCCTGAATCAATTGCGCCGTGATGCGCAGGCGGTTGCCGGCGCGGCGCAGGCTGCCACTCAACACACACGCGGCGTTTAATTCGCGACCCACCTGGGGGCCGGTCACGGGCTTGTCGCGGTACGCCAGCACCGCAGCTCGTGGGAAAACCTGCAGCTCCTTGATTTTCGATAATTCGGTGATGATGTCTTCGGTCATGCCGTCGCGAAAATATTCATCGTCCTTGCTGCCGCTCAGGTTCTCGAAAAACAGCACCGCGACGGATTTCTCCGATGCCGGGGCCACTGCCTGGGCGGAACCGGATCGCTGCTTGCTGGGCTCCACCATCCGCCCGCTGGATTCCCTATCGCGTTTTAAGCGCTTCAGGTCCGTTCTAATTTCCGAACCGGTCTGGTAACGGAGGTCGCGGTCTTTTTCCAAAGCTTTGCTGATGATTCTTTCCAGTTCGCCGGGCAGCGAAGAATTAAGTCCCAGCGCCGGCCTTGGCGTCCCATGGAGAATGGCATCGAACATGGCCGCGGAGCTGTCTCCGGTGAAAGGTAAATTCCCGGTTCCCATTTCATAAATTACGGTTCCGAGCGAGAACAGATCCGTGCGGGCATCCAGGTCTTTTCCCAGGGCCTGCTCCGGCGACATATACGCCAACGTTCCAAGTGTCGTCCCCGGACTCGTAAGATGGTCCGGCGACGCCGCAATGGTGGCCTGCGTCGAAGCATGAACGGCGCCACCGGCCGATTGTCTGGGCGTCATCTTGGCCAGCCCAAAATCCAGAATCTTGGACTGGCCTCGTTGGGTCACAAATATATTTGCGGGCTTGATGTCGCGGTGGAT
>CAXMLS010000827.1:0-4716 GCA_964194235.1 uncultured bacterium
AGTTATTGAGGATGTCAACAGAGCCACCTATCTCCTACTCCCGGACGCCACGATTCGGAAACAAAAATCTGGAAAGACTGCGCTGGCCGCCGAGTGTAGCAATCCGAGTGATTCTAGCCAAGTTGTTGTGCGCGAAGAGCGCCAATCGCAGGTTTACGTTAGTGGCAGTCCGCCGAGACTGACGGACGGAGGCGTTTGTGGATCGAAAGTACAGTCATCGCGGATATCGCGATGCGGAAAAGAACGACAAGAAAGAGAAGACTCACGAGCGCAAACCGCCTTCAGGCGGACCGCGAGGCGCGGATCAATTCGGACCCCGCACGCCGCGCATGGTGGGAACGGTTACGCGAGGGCGTTGCGCGAATTGCGGCGCGGTGCTTACCCCCGGATTTGATGCGAATGGCACCTGCCCGAAATGCCAATTTGAATTGCATTCCTGCAAACAATGCCGCTTCTTCGATTCGGGCATGCAGTTCGAGTGCACGCAGCCGATTCCGGAACGCATTACGCCGAAAGACGCGAAAAACCACTGCACGTTTTATGAGTTTCGCATGACCATTGAAAAGGATACTGCGCCGACTTCGTACTCCCAGCCGTCTACGGCGACGTCGCCGCCGCCGTCACCTTCGCGGCCCACCGATGCGCGGCAAGCGTTCGAGAATTTGTTTAAGAAGATGTAACGAGCTATTGTTGATTGGTTTCCGAGTTAAGTTAGAGTTAGTTGGGTAGTTTCTTCAGTTTGATGTTCTGCTGAACCATCGCCAGTCAATCTAATAAAAGTCAAAAATTATTATTTGCTATCCGATCCAACGGGAATTATTTCGCATCGGGCGTGATCGCGGTTGCGAGCGGGAAAAGCGTCGGCGCTGCAGGCATCGATGCGGCGATAGAATCCAGTTGCGGAAAGTGCTGGCGCAGGGGTTCCGGTACGCTCACTTTTGATTTTGTAAGGATGTTGATGAGCTGCAATGCGTTGACCACGCCCTTACCCTGATAGTGATTGTTGGTTATGACGAAAACGGTGCTAGCGCGGTCGCTGACTTTACGAATGCGCGCGGCCCAGGGAGCAAGCTCTTCGGCGGAATAGAGATAGTTGTAGCGTTCATGGGAGGCGACGCCGAGCTCGTCCGTGAACCAAGTATCGTAGCGGCGGCCATGCAGCCGCACGTAACCAATGGGCGCGGTGGCGGCGGTGGAAGGCTCGAGCGAGCGGCCAATGATCGGTTGATCGATGTTGCAAAAACCGGCGCGGTGCTCGCGCAACAGGTCGAACGTCGCGGGAACATTCCAGGAAGCGTGGCGAACTTCGACGACGAGCGGGTAGTCGGAGAAACGCTTGAGGATGGCGGCGAGATAGGTAACGGTTTCCGGTTCGCGATGAAACGAGAAAGGGAACTGAAGCAGAAGAGCGCCAAGCTTGTTCCCGTCGCGCAGAACGTCAAAGCCTTCGCGAACCGTGCGCTCATCTTTCAATGTGGCGTCATGCTCGTGAGTAAATTTCTTCCAAAGCTTAGCGGTGAAGAGGAAGCGGGGATTTGCGGAGACGCGCTCGATCCACTGCGCGGCATGATCGCGCTGGATGGGATGATAAAACGAGGTGTTGATTTCGATGGTGTCAAAATATTCGGCGAGATAGGTTGCAGGATGAAAGTTCTTTGCGCGCGGTTGCGGATACACGTAGCCAGCCCAATCGGAATAGGCCCAGCCGGCGGGTCCGATGCGGAGTCGCGGACTTAATTTTGCAACGCTCAATGAGCTGGTGGAAAATTCGGGAATGTGCTCGGAGGTTCGTGGTCGAGGCGTCATGAGTGGAACGCGGGCGTGCAGTGCGGCGTGCGAAAACAGAGTAGGTCGGTGGCGCGTGGACTGTCAACGCAGTGAGGCTCGCGAGTGAGACGTTCCACGCGGCCAGGTACTCTTCCTAAGACATTTCTGGCATAACCCGATTGCGGGACAATGCTCCGGCTGCTAGGCTGCTCTGGTGCGTTTCACCTACCCTGCTGAGCTAATCCTCAACGCCAATCGTCATTCACAACTCTTAACGCGCGCGAAGTTAAGAGCTGAGAGTTCGCGCTCGATCCCACTACAGGTGCTTTCATGAAACTGTCCATCAGCTATAAGCACGTACAGTCGCAGGAGTCGGTTGAAAAAGATGTGGAGCATCATGTTGAAAAATTGAACAAGCTGCTGAAGAGCTATGAGTCCGACCTGGTGCAGTTGCACGGCGTGTTTGCCGGGAATTCCCACCGGAAAGAGCAATCGTGCACGCTGAATTTGTCGCTGCCGACTGGTTCGTTGCATGCAACAGGCACAGGCAAAAATGTGCGAACCAGCTGCAAACACGCTTTCAGCGAACTGGAATCGCAGCTGAAGAAGCATCAAGCGCTATTGAGAAAAGATTATGAATGGAAACGCAAGCGACCGCGCGGACGAGAAATACTGGCTTCGTAAACGCAGCCGCCTGGCACAAGCGAAATCGCTGGTTAGTGGTGTTCTTCGGATGCGCAGCAGGACGCCGAGGATTTAGCAGGCGCAGCGTTTGATTGTGCAACTGCGGAATCTTCGGGGTCTGATGGCACAATTTTAGGCTGCACATACTGGCTGTTCGCGTCGACAGCGTCCGCTTCGGAGTAGCGATCGTGGTGGCGAACCCAGGCCATGGTAAACGCCAGCCCATCTTCGTCGCGTCCCTTGGGAACTAGATCGAGCCAGTTGTAAGCGCCGATCAAAATGTCCAGGCCGCGTTGATACGCCGAATAGGTGTGGAAGATTTCGCCGGCGGCGTTCTTGTAAAACACACTCGTGCCAGGCGCTTCGTCCGCCGGAAATTTCTGCATGGTGTAGTTGTAATATACGTCGGCCTTCGCAAGCTCTTCTTTGGAAAACGACACCTGATAGTCGTGGTTAAAGTCAGTCCCATGCGCGGAGACCCACTTAAAGCGCCAGCCCATGCGCTTCTTGAAGGCTGCAATCCGGGAAATCGGCGCGTGGGACACCACGACGAGTCGCACGTCGCGTGCGGCGAGGTGCGCAACGCTTCCGTCGATGTGATCCGACAGAAACGAACAGCTCGGGCAACCCTCTTCCCATCCGGGGCCGAACATGAAGTGATACACGATCAACTGGCTCTTGCCGCCAAACAGATCGGCTAGCGTTTCCTTGCCATTTGGGCCGTCGAACACGTATGGCGTATGCACCTTTTCCCAGGGAAGCTCGCGGCGCTGCTTGCTCAACTCATCACGCAGCCGGGTAAACTCCTTTTCTTTTTTTAATAGTTGCATTCTCGCGTCAAGCCATTCGGCTTGCGGCACGACTCTCGGAGTTTCCCTCTTGCTCGTCGCAGTAGCCATCATCAATTCTCCTTTCGGTTGTATTCTTCAAATTTAGACTTTTCTTCGAACCAAAAATCTTCGCGGCAAGCGCGGTAAACCCGCCGGTCGTCATCAGGCTACCGGCCATCAACGCTGCGCTTGCCATGCACACCGGACACATGGATTCCTCTCTCTGTTCCGACGGCGCTTACCGCGAACGGTTAGCTTCCGCTCGCGCACGGATGCTCGCCTGGAGGTGCGTCCAGCCCTTGTGAACACCTTGCCGATGTTCTTCCAAAATACGGCCGAGCGCGGTGTGGTGGAATTTGATCAGCGTTCCGCCATTCACTTCGCTCAAGCGGTATTGCACATTGGAGACCACTGGGTAGGACATAAACAATGGTCCGGAGAATTCCAGCAGCGTTGGGCGCTTGATGGCTTGCACCGTAGCCCAGAAATGGCCGTTGCCATCGCCCAAGTCGCGATACCACCGACCGCCGGGCCACGGCTCGATTTTCATGGGCATCTTCTGGCCGTCCGGAGTGGTGTTCTCCGGGCCGATCTGTTCGAGCAATGCGGCGAAGGTCGCATCGAGCGGGGCGCGCACATGCGTTTCCAACGTGACATCCAGAGTTAGATTTTCAATCGATTGCGCTGCCGAAATAATCATGGTTCCTCTCCTTGTATTCAATTGGATTCGATCAGTCTTTATTTTTGTCGAGTTGCGTGGTGCTGGCTTCGGCGCGTTCCTTGACCCGCAGCAACTGGTGTCGCCAGAAGCGTTCGAAGGTTTTTGTCCACTCGTGCAGCGGCCGAATGGCGTCGGCGTTGGTGCGGTAAAGCATTTGCCGCCCTTCGCGCCGCACGTGAACGAGCCCGACATCTCGCAGCACGCGCAGGTGCTTGGACACGGAAGGCTGCGCGAGGTGCAGGGATGCCACGATTTCGCCCACGTGACGCTCCTGAAAGGCCAAATAGTTCAGGATGTCGCGCCGGCGCGGCTCAGCGATCGCGTTGAAAGCGTCGGAGGTAGTAGCGGCGCGTGCCATGGGAGAGACAATACATACCCATATGGGAATATGTCAAGCGTTATTTTTTGTGGGCGGGTCTTGTTAGCGCAGACGTTGCATCGAAGTGGCACAGGAATCCCGGCAGGTGCTGATGGTTCAAGACATAGGTGGAGTCGTTTTGGGGACGTGCGAGCGAAGATCTAGTTTTCGACGGTGGTGTTGTGGCAGTCCTTCACGGAGCAGCGCCAGGTTTTCTTTTTCGAGGAGTCGACAGAGGCCAGGTAGAAATATCCGTGCTCGACAATGTAAGCGGTTTTTAAAAAAGGGATCAACACCTTGCGGGTGCCGGGGTTTGCTGGATCGGGACTGTAATACCCCTGTCTCTTATACACATC
>CAXMLS010000828.1:0-3757 GCA_964194235.1 uncultured bacterium
GATGTGTATAAGAGACAGGCTACGAAGAGTGTTGGGTCATGTCGGAAATTGGCTTCCTGGAGTGATCGGACTCGAGCCTGACCTCGGGTTCCGATTTTTGAGGCGGAAATCACAACCAACACAATCCACACGTTGCACGTCCGCGGCATAATGCACGACCGCCGCCGCCAGCGGAATTTGGCGGCAGTATAGGAAAGGAAGCGGCATCTATGTTGCGTCTTCGAGTTTCAACTATTCGTGCGTGGGTGCTACAACGCCGGGTTTCGTTCATAAAGCTTGGCGGCAAACGCGTGTTCTTCCGCAAGGCGGATCTAGAAGCCTTAATCGTGACCAGCCGAGTTTCGGCAGTAGTTCGGCCAAGTTGCGAACGAGGAATATCTGGCGGTACGGCAGCCCAGAAAGGCAGGAGGTTGTAATGAACGAGCAAAACCAACAGACAGCCACGGAGATCGACATACAAGAATGCGTTCGATGCCATCAACCGTGGTCGATGACCCGTGAAAGTTATGACTGGCGGAAAAATCGAGTCAGCAACGATCCCGAGATGCAGATGCCAAAACTATGCAACAAGTGTCGCAACGAGCGCACTCAACCCAATTGCGCCACAAGCGACAAAGCCGCTTTCCAGACGCAGCAAGAGGCCGAAACGTTCGAAAAGAGAAACCGGGAGCAGAACGGCTACGGTCCCCAACGCGCTTATCTGTGCGAATGCGAAAAGTGGCATTTGACATCGCGCGAGACGTCGTTCTTTCCAGAGGCGCCGGTGCTCGCCCGTGTCGACTACCAATCGGCCGTGATCCCCAAAGGCCTTGCAAGAGGCGAGACGCGCGAAAGAGTTCGCGAACTGATCGCGCGAAAGTTAAATGCGGACGAAATTGCCAAACGCCTGGGAGTGTCGATCCAAACTGTGTACTACCACACAAAACAAATTGAAAATGAAAATCAGCCGGTGTCCTCGCCATTCAAGAAGGCCCTGTCATCTTTAAGTGATATTGACCTAAAGCGCCAGCAACTTCAGGAACAGTACGACAAGCAATTGACGCAATTGAAGACCGAAGAGGAGCGAATCAAGCGCGAAGAGCTCCTTAACATCATGCCAGACGGTGCCGGAAACTACCTCGTCAGAAAGCAAAGGGAACGCATGACTTTCACAACTGAATCGTTCAAGGAACTGATCGATCAAGCCCTGAAACAGCCTGCGCTAGTCGCGATGCTCCGCTCGCTTGGAGAGGGAACGGTTTCGTAAACACCAACGGTATCGTTGGCGCTTCTACCTTGAGGACTAACCAATGTATAGCTCTATCACCGAAACTCTATTTCAAGCATCACGCGATTTACAGATTCAGATGGAAGTCAACGAAGAGTTGCCCGTAGTCGTGCGGCACCGTCTCAATACGGTCGTCGATGCTATGGACGACCTACGACATCAGCTCGATAACGACGAAGTTCAGTGTTCGGAAAACAGTTCAACCGAAATTGAAGACATGAGGCCGGTCAGACCGCGCCCATCTTGAATTGGTGATTCATGGAGACAACAATGATTTTAGCTAAGCCGATTGTAACTGCTGAAGTTCCCCAGTTCGTAGCGGTAGCGCTCCGCTGTCTTGAAAAAGGATGGTATGTATTTCCTCTGGGCGAGAAGTCCAAGACGCCTGATGGTGCTCTGGCTCCGAATGGATTCAACTCTTCGTCGAACGACCCGAATCAAATCCGTGAATGGTGGACGAAAAGCCCGAATGCGAATATCGGCATCGATCTTAGTCGCAGCAATTTGTCCGTGCTCGACTTTGATAGTGGCGAGCCACCAGCCGAACTCGGCCTATCCGATAAATATCAAATTAAGACAAGTCGAGGGACTCATGTCTACATGTCAGGGACAACCAAACAGCAGGACATGCACTTCAACGGTCAGCATGTTGGTGAAATTAAGTCAGCAGGCGGTTATGTTTTGTCGCCATCATCCGTGCATCCAACCGGCGCTCTTTATTCCGTTGCCGTGTTCGCTGAGATTACCGCGATCCCAGAAGGGTTACTGGACCGATTAGAGCCACCGCTCAAGTCCTCGCCAGGGCTCAAAGGTGAAAAGATCCCGCGCGGTTCCCACGATTCAGAACTAACTCGGATTGCCGGCAAGCTTCGCCACGATGGCCTGGAGGAGAATCGTATGGCTGATGCTCTCATTGAGGTCTGCGAAAAGCGCTGCCAGAATTACGGCAGCGACTACCGTGAAATGTGCGAAAAGATTGCGAAGTCCGTTTGTCGCTACACGGTCGGAACGAACGACGAGCTCGATCTCAACCAGGTACCGGCCGGTACGATCATCATCAATGAGTCGTCCGACGCACCGACTAATATCGCATTCGTGGATGACCTATCCGTTGATTCGATTCCTCCGTTCCAGCCGCAGTGGGTGACAGGCATCTTCAAGAAATTTGTCGATGTCATTACTCGTGGCACGACCATGACACCGCAATTTGCGTACTTGGCAGCGAAGGTTGTTGTCGGCGCGAAAATGGCCGGTAAGGTTAAGTTTGAAAATCTCGACGTCGAGCCACGTTATTACGGCGCCGTGATAGGCGAGACCGGAAGCGGTAAAGGAGAAGCATGGCGCCGAATGATGCAGATATTAGAAGTTCCGGGACTAGTCGGAGGAACTTCGGGTGGATGTGGCATCAAAATAATTAACTCAGCGGATTCGGGAGCTGGTCTCAAAGAATTCTTCTTCGATCCGCCCGAAAACCAGCCGGTCGTCTGCTACATCGACGAGGTCGAAGGCCTCGGCAACAAGGCAACTGCAACCCGCAATCCTGCGATCCTCGACACTATGATCGAGCTAGCCGATTCGACAAGGATTTCGCGCACGTTGGCTAAGAAACGAAAGTCTAAAGATGATGCTCGATTAGCGATGTTCATGTGCGGGCAAGACGGTGACGTATTTATGAAAGCCTTCGCCGGCCGCACCAAGCTTGGAATATATGACCGGCTGTATCCTGAGTTTGGCATGGCAGTTGAAGCTCGCGAGCTGCCAGCTGTCTCCGTTGCGGACGCTTACAAGCTCTTGAGTCAACTAAACGAGCTCGATTACTCCGGCGTGATGACTATGAGCCACGATGCAAAGGATATGTTCAATAATTTCTGGGATTCGCAGTCCAAGGAGGTTCGGACGAAGGCACGCTGGAAGAAGAATGCGATGCTGGATGCCTATCTAATTGCCTTAGGGCGTGGCTCGAAACAGGTTGAAACCGAGGATATGGATATCGCCGTTCAGCTGTTCCGGCGTCAGCTCGTTATCCGGAAGGTCTGCTTCCGAAGTGAGGTCCCGGATAAGATCGGCTACTACCTCGGGAAGATCAAGGACATCACCAACCGGATGATTAAGCAATTGAAGGCAGGCATGTCAGAGTCACAGGTCGCTAAGAGTCGCCGTGACTACGAAACGGAGACTAACGCTTACCGAGATAACGAGGAACATTTCTTCGACCGGGCGTGGTCGACACACTCCAAGGTCCACTTGGACGAAACCCAAATCCAAAAGGCGAACGGACAGAGGTATCCAAAATTCCTGCCTCGGGAGCACTGATAGCCGGATACGAATGACGCACCAGTGAGAATTTCACTCGCTGTCAAGTCGGCCAAATCCTGAATTTTGCGGGGCTAAAAGTAATGGATATTGAAAAAGACCGAAGCAAGTGGAGCCACAGAATCAACAAGACTTAACCTATTTATGATGTAAGCGTCCGATTTTGGCCGTGTAGAC
>CAXMLS010000829.1:0-2687 GCA_964194235.1 uncultured bacterium
GGGTAGAGGTAAACCATCCGCGTCGCTCACGGTTCCCTTCACTTGCGCGCCACGAGAGCTGAGGACAATTTCGAGCGGGCGGGGCTCTCCTCGAATGACCGTGAAGCCATCTTTCATAACGCTTGTTTCACCATATTTTACATCTTTAACGTAGCAGTCCTTCGACATGCCAGTTACTTCGGCGTGGTAAGTCCCCTCGCCAATCTCCTTTAAGGTAAAAACATTGTCGCCCGCAACTCGCTGTTGTCCGTGAAATCCAAAGGATATGTCTACCGCTTGCGTCATCACGCTGAGTTCGTCCTTTTCCAGGCTCGGCCGTCCATCCCACACGATGCGGCCGCTGATACTAATTCCTGGCACAACGGTCAAGGCGATACCTTCGGCGTCTGTGTCGCCGACGTCAACGGCCTGCCGGTTCACATAGTTAATTCCGTCATCAAACCATAAAGAGACGAGCATATAAGAGCCCGGTAGGACTTCTGAAATCACAAATGAGCCATCGGACTTTTGCACTTCCGCCTGGTTCGGGAAGTCCCACTCACGGGTATTCGTTTTGGGCATCAAGAGCAGGTGGACGCCGACGCCGGGCTGATGCGTAACCTGGTTGTATACGTGACCGCGCACTTGATGAACGGCCACCTTGCGCATGAGGATGTCGATGGAAGAAATTTCTTCGCCGGGATTAACATTAACGGGACCGGCTTTAGCAGCATCCGCTGTTCCGGGATAGAACACCTTTGCATACCCTTGCCCCTGTGGGTCGGAACCTGGGGAGTCATCCTCACCAATGAATCGATTCCAGCGCGGGTACACAGAGCTGACAAAATAACGACCTGGGGAAAGTCCGTAGAGGCGGTATTCGCCGAGATCGTTCGTCTCAACCGTCCTCGCTGTAGTACGGCTCCGCTTTCCTTCCGAGTACACCTGCCGAAATGCTTCGACTAAGACACCAGGCAACGGCTCGCCATCGTCATCGAAAATTTTGCCGGAAATTACGCCAGAAGGGATCAAACGAAAGAGCAGATCTTTCAAATCCTGGCCGGGGTGAAGTGTGAGGATGGCACCCGGAGAGGCGGGCTTGCGTTGCCCGTACTCTTGGGTGACAAAACCTGTGCGACTCACACTGAGCCGGTAAGACCCGGAATCGATTGGTCTTCAACAGGAAACGCCCCTCCGCATCCGTGGTTGCCGAGATAGTGCGATTGGGGTCGTTAATGCTGCTCAGCGTCAGGTGGGCTTTTCTTAACGGTGCACTATCCGCCATTTTGATCACCACACCGGAGACGGAGCAGGTCTCTTGTTTCTCGGTTTTTGGGTTTTTCTGAGCGAAGGCGGAGAACAGCAAAGACAGGGCGAGCGGGAGCGCACAAAATCTTGTCATCTAAGATTACCGGTGAAAGTATACGCCTTAATGCCCGCCGGTAAACCTATGGGGCAGCAGAGTCATGCGACGGAGAAAAGTCAAGAGCCCCGTAGCAGAGCAATGAATGATGTGTTCCAATCGTCGAGACATGGGGTGTTGTTTAAAGTTCATTTTCGCGATTCTCACTCTTAGCGCGACTTTCGTCTGCGCGAACGTTGTGCCGTCTTTATCGACGAAGGAGCTTGTCGGTTCCTCTGACTTAGTCATAGTCGGAAGAGTCGAGAGCGTACAGCAAACTGGAGAAGGTTCCGTCACTTTCAAAGGAGTAACTTACAGGCGCTTAGATTTTCAGGCGGACATGAGTGTCGACGAGACGATTAAGGGCGAACCGGTTCCATCGAAATTCACTTTCAGTTATTCATCACCGTCCGCAGACAAACAGGGTAACGTTGCGCGCGGTGGCCTGCTATCCAAATTCTACGGCGTAGTGTTTCTTACAGAACGGCAACGGGGTATAAATTTGCCAGTCCCTATTCACCAGCACTTTCCGCAAGCCCTAGGCCGTGTGGACCGGATTGGCATGTCAATTTGGGAGAAGACGCGTATCAAAGGGTATTGCAGAGGAAGTTGGCTGTGCTGTGCACGGATTCCAGTCCTGGAGAAAAGCAGTCGGCATTATTTAGATTAAATCAGGAGGACTCCGTCGCCGCGCCGTTTCTGAAAGCCTCTCTGATTCTTCCAGACGTCAAGTCCGACCCGACCCTGAGAATGGCGATAGTGAGCGACCTTTTACACTGGAAGGACTTAAGCGTTTTGCCGCTCGCCGAAGAAGACCTGTTCGACCAGTCTGTAAGGTCTCCCTTCTACCCGAAGTCGAATCTGGTGTTGGCAATATCCAGCCTTGAATCACATATCTCAATTCCTCTGCACGCGCGCGTGCTGAAATTGCCAGAAACCGAGGATAGAGTTGCTGCGGCTCGTTTTATGGAATACACAAAATCCCAAAAGCTATCGATGTGCTTTTGACGGATTTAGAAGACCCCGATCGAGACGTTCAGTTTGCAGTAATGCAATCGCTCGGCAATCTCACCAATCAGCACTGGTGGAGACCCAGAACTCTCGCCCCGGACTCTCACTGGAGAGTCTGCATCGAACATTGGCGCGACTTCAAGGCAGAACGGAACACCCAACCTCAATAGGGATGCTCCCCGCCTGAAACCTGAAACGCCTTCCCGCTAATGCCGCTGCGTTGCAGCGCTGTCCACTCCAAAATCCCACACAAAGAGGTTCAATCCGCCGGGAAGAATTTCCGCCAGCGCATATT
>CAXMLS010000830.1:0-1822 GCA_964194235.1 uncultured bacterium
ATGTGTATAAGAGACAGAACCTATACAGTCCGATGAGGGCGCTGGCGCGACTCTCGTACGTCACGAGTAAAGCCAGCGTGGGTGCCGAACGGATCGCTGAAATAATGTTCGTACGTTCGGAAGTTACTGATCGGCCGGGGGCACAAGAGGTGGGGCAGTTTAAGGGAGGGATCGAGTTCCGGGACGTTTCGTTCGAATACGAGTCTGGGCAACCAGTTCTTTCCGGGATCAACCTCCGCATAGCACCGGGAGAGAAGGTAGCAATCGTTGGCGCCACTGGTGCCGGGAAGAGCACGCTGGTGAGCTTGGTTCCCCGACTCTACGATCCAAGCGACGGCACTGTGCTCATCGATAGCATGGACATTCGCGCCTATTCCGTTCAGTCATTGCGTGCACAGATCAGTCTCGTACTTCAGGATTCCCTTCTTTTCAGCGGAACTATCCGCGAGAACATCGCGTTTGGGCGTCCGGACGCTAGCGTTGAGGAGATCGCCGGTGCCGCTGAAATAGCAAATGCCGCCGAGTTTATTGATCGACTCCCGGATGGATACGAATCGGCTGTTGCAGAGAGTGGAACGTCGCTTTCCGGAGGGCAGAAACAGCGAATTGCAATCGCGAGAGCGATTCTTCGAGGATCTTCGATTTTAATTCTGGACGAACCCACAAGCGGACTCGACGCAGCTTCCGAGCGGATGGTCATTGATGCGCTGGGCAGGGCCGCCAGCGGCCGGACGACTCTGATTATCGCGCATCGTCTAACAACCGTGCGTCTGGCGGATCGCATCATTGTCTTGGACAAAGGGCGCATCGTGGAAGAAGGTTCGCACCAGGAACTCCTCGCTCACAAAGGTAAGTATGCACACCTTTACAGCCTGCAACTGACGATTCAAAACGAAGCTGTCTTGGGACTCGGGAGTGGAGAGAGATCTTTCGTATGAACCACCAAAACGAAGTACAAATGCGCCAACGAAAAAGCCTAAACATTGTCCCGTCCAACGAGGGGAAGTATGTCTAGGATCGCAATTTTAGCGACGATCGTCCTATGCTCGGCGATACTGTCGAGTTTTGCCCTAGGACAAGACGCTGGAACGGTGCGAGGCACGGTAGAAGATAGCTCGGAGGAGTTCGTTGTTGGAGCTGATGTGAAGCTCAGAAACGAAACAACGGGTCAGGAGTTCTCTAAAAGCTCCGACGAGGAAGGGCAATTTCAATTTGAAGGGATCACGTTCGGCGAATACTTGCTCATTGTCCAAGCGGAAGGGTTTAGAACGGCGGAAGTGTCGATCAAAATCGCAGAACACAAGGAAGGTCCGATTCACGTGCTGTTGCAAATTGCCGAGACTGCTGAAAGCGTGACCGTCTCCGCCAATAATACGTCCGCACCGACTGCCGGGCAGAACATCGATGTGGTTGAACTGGACCGTCATTGGCTCGAAAGTCTTCCTGCCAAAGAAGGCGACCCGTTGGCCGTGCCTTCCATCTTCCTGGATCCAGCAACAGCGGGAGCGCAGGGGCCCAAGATCATTGTTGACGGAGTAGAATCCGGCGCGCTGGAAGTACCGTTAACGAGCATCCGAAAGGTTTACGTCAACAAAAGTCCTTACTCAGCCGAGTTTGGACGGCCCGGACGGGGACGTATCGAAGTGCTGACGAGGAAGGGCTCTCGCCGCGACTATCATGGCAATCTCACTTTCTTGTTGCGGAATTCCGCGCTAGATGCTCGCAATGCTTTCGCAAGGATACGGCCGCCGTTGCAGCGAGAAATTATGGAGGCAGAGCTCGACGGCCCACTGGGAAAGCGGGTTAGGTTTCTTGTGGCGGG
>CAXMLS010000831.1:0-7143 GCA_964194235.1 uncultured bacterium
GAGCAATCACGATCCCTACTCCGACTAGGTTTCCTTCTCTTGCATAACTGCTTTTGAATCCGTATGGAATCTATGAGCCCTGACTCTGGCTGCGATGCGCAATCACACAAGGCTAGTCAAGGTTTCCGAACTATTTGAGTATAGAGAAAATATATTTAACTACAACGACAAAGCGTGTCAGAACTAAAGTCGTGTAATTGAGGCTTAAATTTTGTGTATTTTTTTGCTTTGCAGTTAAAACGCGAAGCGCACAACCTTCTAGCCATCTACTCTCAGCCTTTGGGACGCACACGGGCACCGCCGCGGAGGTTTTGTAAAATGCAGGCAAGTCCATGTTCATCACTCGAGATCGCCCTAGCGAAATGCTCTCGACTCGGTCAGCTGTAAGCGTTGTCCGTCTGGAGTAACGCACTCGTGGTATAAGTCAGATGAGGAGAGATCTCGGAAAGTCTTGTCGCATTCGAGCGCAAAGGTGCTCCGGAACTTGTTGGCCACTTTGTTTATCCTTGCGTTTGTAGGGGGGACGGGATGGTCGCAAAAAGTGCTTCCGCCAGAGGGAACAGCTCAGCGGCACGCTGCCGAAACCTCGCTCGCGGCGCTGAAGGAGGCAGCGCGTCCGTTGCTGATTTTTGCTCCCAGCTCGAGCAACCTTTCGTTCCAAAGGCAGATGGAAATGCTGCGACTCTCGATCCAGAGCAACGGAGTAAGCGAATTGGCGGAGCGCCGAGTCGTGCTGATTCCCATCCTCGAGGCTGGGACATTTACGGTGGACAGCGCGGCATCTCTACTTCGGGTATTGACTGCCGAAGATAGCGCTTCCGCGCGTGAAAGATTTGGGGTGCAGCCAAGTGGATTCAAGGTCGTGTTAATCGGAACGGATGGTACGGCGAAGAGGCTTTGGCATAAACCCGTTGCCTTGGAGACGATCGTTGGTTTGATCGAGACCATGCCTGGTCGCAAACGTGAAGAGGCAGAACAGGAACGCTCGAGACTACCCTAATTGATTGTGAAAAAGGTTGCGCTAACAAGAACGGACGACCACGAGTTGAAGCTCCATTGGCGCTTGCCTAGGATTGTGGGCGGATGACGGGCAATCCGGATACTACGCTTTGGTCGTCCAACTGAGCCTTAAACTCCAACTTAATCAATTCGGATAGTTGCAGGGTTCGCCAAAGGCATTGCAATGAAAGAATTTCTGGTTGCGTAGGTCTGGAACCAACCAGCCATCAGTTGGGGAACCAAAGAATTTGTATCAATGACTGCACGCGCGAAATTTAGACCGGCTTCGAGATGCGATCAAGAACTCAGGTAAACTGTCAATTTATAATGGCCGGTTTTGGTGCACAATTGGTGCACCAAAGCCTGGAAATGGTTACTTTGCGCAAATGAGAGCGCTGTATGTCATTCAAAACAGGTGAAAATCTGTGAGTACGAACAGGGCAGATAGAATTTGGAAACCGTCGTCGCAGTCAAATCAAGAAGTCGGCATCTCGTGACGTGAGCTCTCACGCCTCCGCCTCAAAATAAGTAACAACTTTCATGAAACTTTTCAGCGGTTAGCGTATCTCACGCTGTGAAATAAAATCGCGATTTGCCGAGGGCCGAACTTCACTTGCCTACGACCGGTCGTTTTGCCTTCGAAGAAAGTAGCGACACCAGAAACAGGATCCGGCAATTAATTTCTCAAGGAGAGCATAGCGCCGTAATTACTCGGAGCCTCGCAGGCCAGCGAGATTCAACTCTCTGGCCGACAGTTAACGGAGTTCGGGCATGGCAATTGCAGTCGCTTGATAACAGAATCAAAGACAGACCGGAGTGATCGGCATCATTCGTGAAGGCAATCTCGTGGCGCGGATCGATAGGGCGGGTGACCTACTGGAGAAAAAACCGAACTGGGCCACGGCTATGACGAGACTGCTGTTCGAAGACGTCAAGACTGACTGAAACTGTTTGGGTAGACAGTTGCCACAGAATCCTACTTCTCAAGATACAATTCGATTGCGGTAGAAAGGACTTCAATGAAATCTCAGGTCTTCCTGACAAAATCAGCTAAAGCGGCGGGTTGAGCCGCGAAACTGAGTCCAGGTCTATTGGACTCCCTGCTTAAGAAGTTGCCCCGGCAGACAGATGCCAATGTGCTCGTTGGTTTTGAAACCGGCGACGACGCCGCGGTGTATCGACTCAACACCGACACGGCCATCGTGCAGACGGTGGATTTCCTCACACCGGTTGCGGATGATCCCTTCACCTATGGACAAATTGCAGCGGCTAATTCGTTGAGCGACGTGTATGCCATGGGCGGGCGGCCCATCTCGGCGCTTACCATTTTAGCGTATCCTGCTGCTGGAGATTTTGAGGTTCTGGGAGAGATTCTGCGGGGCGGCATGGCGATTATGGTGGAAGCAAATTGTGCGGTGGTGGGTGGGCACTCGATCGCGGACGACGAGATAAAATTTGGTTATGCGGTTACGGGCCTGATCCATCCAGACAAAATTTGGCGAAATGTGGGGGCCCGCCCCGGGGACCTGCTGATCCTGACTAAACCTGTCGGTTCTGGGGTCATTTCAACGGCTTTGAAGCATGGGCACGCGGAAGAGTCCTGGGTAAGCGCGGCCAACAGCACAATGGCGCGTTTAAATCGGAATGCGGGTGAGGCGCTCCTGGAAGTCGATGCGCGAGATAAAGGAATGCCGGCGATACACGCGGCTACGGATGTGACCGGATTTGCACTGCTGGGACATGCGCGGGAAATGGCGGAAGGTAGCGGAGTTTCTATGCGGATCGATCACCGGAAAATTGAATATCTGCCTGGAGCGCTTGAAGCAGCACGTGGAAAGTTCTTTTCGGGTGGATTAAAGAATAATCGGGAGTTCCTGCAAGGTGCCGTTCAGTTCGCACCGTCCGTCAGCGAGGAGTTCCGCGCGCTACTGGTTGACCCGCAGACTTCGGGCGGCTTGTTGGTCGCTGTGGCGCGGGAATCCGCTGAGCACGCCATGGAAGCGCTCAAGCAACGCCAAGTCGCTGCGCGGCTGATCGGTGAAGTCCTTCCGAAACTGCCGACTCTCATCGAAGTCGTATGATCAGATGACTTGCAGGATTTCGCGGCGAATCAAATAAGGTTACCGATAGCTTCCAATGAAATGAGCAGCGGTGCTACGCACAGTTCGGGCTCGATGAAATCGCCAAGAGCGGATGCCAAATAACATGGCTATCACAAAGTTAAGCTCCTCCGGTCGGCGCTATTTCGAACGCGTTGACACGGGATGGCCCGGTAGAATTGGGACCCTGGGGCTCGGCGCACTTGGCGCGGGTCTGGCGGCCATCTTTGGATGGGTCGCGCGACAGCAGGAGTTGGATACGCACATGCCGGAGTTCATCGGACTCCTCTTGCTTGCGGGCATCCTGTACGTCGTTGGCGTCTTTTGGGTGGAGAGATACAGGCTCGGCGCAAGCGCGCTGATCATCATTCTGGCTAGCGGAATTTTGTTTCGCCTCGAGCTACTGCCTTCGCCGTCCACGCTTTCTGACGATGTGTATCGATACCAATGGGACGGCCGGGTTCAAAGAGAAGGTCTGAATCCATACGTCGTATACCCCAATTCACCAGACTTGGATTGGTTGCAGAATCCTGAGCACCCGGAACCCCCAGGAGAGGAAACGTCAACAATTTATCCTCCCCTTGCCGAGTTTGTTTACCGTCTGATTGAAACAGTTCCGGGATACAAACGAGTCTCCACGCTACTCGATTTGGGGAGCATTGTGGTTTTGATGCTGCTGCTGGGTGCAATGAAACAGCCCTTGCATCGCGTGCTTGCTTACGCTTGGAATCCCACCATTCTGATTGCCTTTGCGATGTCCGGTCATTTTGATTCGCTTGCAATTGTTATGCTTCTGATCGCGCTACTTTTCCTAACGATCAATCGTCCGAAGCTTTCCGTGGGCGCGCTGGCGCTCGCGTTTCTGTCAAAGGTCTTCCCCATAATGCTTTTGCCCACTTTTCTGAAGCGCACGCGTCTCGCTTATGCGGGGTTGTTCCTTCTGATTGCTTTTGCCCTGTATCTTCCGTTCTCGTCTGCCGGTTTGCATCTCTTCGACGGCCTCATGAATTACGCGAGAGATTGGGAGAATAATGACAGCCTGTTCCGTCTGCTCTACTTTCTCGTGAGGTCGAGAATGGGCGCCAAACTGGTGGCTGGATTGATCCTGCTTGGGGCAATCGGCTTCTTAGCGAAAAAACGGGCAGAACCCCTGTTGTCGAGTCTCGTTCTCACAGCGGGAGTGCTTCTACTGTCGCCGACGGCCTATCCATGGTATTTCACCTGGTCCATCCCATTCTTGTGTTTTTATCCCAGTGCCGCGTGGTTGCTCATGAGCGTTACCACGGTCTTGGCTTATTCTCCAACGATCATGTTCGGAGCGGGTGAACCTCTCAAGAGTTCTCTTTTGATGTTGTCGTTGGAGTACAGCCCTGTGTACGTTTGGCTGGTCTACTACTGGTGGGCCGCGCGGAGGGCAAACATTTCACTCGTGTCTCCAGCTGTTCAGCGTACGGCGGAAGGCTCTGTTTCTGTCGAGCCTCCCTTGTCGCGTGAACTTTAAGTGTTTGGTTAGCCACCATGCTCGCGCCGTGGCGCCTTACTCGCCCACTCGGAGAGCCATTGAGCTGTTCTTGGTGCTTTCCCCGGCGTCCGCTGCAGTTCTTCCATGAGCTGATTGAGATCCGCCGCCACATCAATGTCGTAGAAGGAATCGATCATGCGCACCGAAAGGCGCGAGTCCGATGCGCGCCCAAGAAGAGTATCAAGAGCGCTAGCTGTTCCCATCCCGTCATTGCTGAACAGCCCGGGATGCGACGCCCTCGCACCGACGAGATAGTAGCCGCCATCGTGAGTGGGACCCACGACCAGGTTGCAGGATTCGAGTACGTCGAACGCAGATTGCAGCGCTGACCCCGGCAAGTGCGGGCTGTCGCTGTTGAACGCGATGGCGCAGGCACCGGCGGTTGTTGCGAAACGAGTGAAAACGGAGTCGAGGCCTGCCGCAAGGCCGCTGCCCGCTTGAGGCACGATTCGAATTCCGGGAGGCACGGCGAAAGACAGTTCTGCTACGTCTTCCGCGGGACACATGAGAGCAAACTCCACTTGGTTGAGAGTTTGCGCCAGAGCAATCGTGTCGTTCAGAAGGCATCGATATAACTCGGTCACCGCTTGCACAGGGAGACTCTTGGCCAGCCGAGTCTTCACTGTGCCGGGTCTGGGTGCTTTGGCCATGATGACCAGCGTGCGATTCATGGATGTCATGGAAAAGTGTCACCGCCGAGAGACAGTTACATTGGTAAATGGAATTTCAAGCCGACCGCGGAACTTCTCTTTTTCGCGGGCGGAAATAGTAGAGCCCGATTCGACTGAGAATAAACCACGCTGCCCCAATGGTGCCCTTGACGGTCCCGCTGATTTTCGATTGACCGATGCGTGGATGATAGCTTACGGGAACTTCGACAATGCGAAAGCGGCCGATAGCTCCCTTAAGAATTATTTCCACCGCCCAGCCATAAGTGGTTTCTTCCAGAGCGAGCGCGCGAAGAACTTCTGTGCGTCCCGCGCGGAAAGGACCGAGATCCGTGATCTCTACTCCGTAAAGGGTCGTGATCAACGTGGCCGCGAGCCAATTCCCGAACAGGGCATGCCAAGGCATCGCCCCAGGCGTTCGAGGGCCTGCCAGACGCGAACCAATGGTGATGTCTGCCCGCCCCTCGGCGATGGGAGCGAGGAGCAGCGGAAGTTCAGCGGGTCGATCGCTATAATCGCCGTCGAGGAACACGACAACATCGGGGGCGTTCGCGGCCTCAAGGCCCGTCAAACATGCCCGGCCGTATCCACGACGAGATTCACTAATAACTCGAGCGCCCATGCGCGCCGCGATCTCCGGTGTACCGTCCGTGGAGTTGCTGTCGACCACGATGACCTCGGTGACGACCTCGGAGGGCAGATCGGCGAGGACGCGGCCGATGGACTCGGCTTCGTTTCTGGTTGGAATAATCACAGAGACGCGCATCGGACCTTTATTCAATCACCAGAACAGTGAAGAAGGATTTCGGCGTGCGAGGAACACATCGAGACCCCAAGCGCGGCCAGCGCTGCCGACCACAAGCCCTAGCGCCGCCATAGTAGGCACGAGGAGTTCCCAAATCCATCCCGTTCCCAACTCAGAAATCCAGAGACTGGCAAGCAGTCCAAAAGCGACGAGGGCGGTGGGTCGAGTGAGCAGGCCCAGGACCAGGAAAACTCCGAGCGAAATTTCTGTGATTTCCTGAAGTGGTGCCGCCATGGAAGCGTGAGCCGCCATGAACCCCATCACACTCTTCCACACTGCGGGCGCATGACCATCCTGGATGTAGCCGTTGATGAGCTCGGCGTAGCCTTCTGGTTTGTAGAGGCCCTTGCCCAAATTCTCGAAGAAAACCCACACAAACATCGCGCCAATCGTCAGCCGTACGATCGCCAGTCCGTATTGGGCCGTCGGCTGAACCACTCCTTGTGCGGTGTTGCTTTGTTGTTGCGTCGTGCTCATTGTCGTCATTTATGATCCTCTTACACCTGGAGGTTAGAGCGGCAACCTCGATAGAAGTTTCAACTTAGTTCTTTGCTTGTGGCTTCCCGCCGATCCTAACCGCGCGCAATCACGATCGTGGTGCATGCGCTCTCCCCCTTTGGCAGATCTTTCGCTGGAGCCATTCGAATCTCCAACTTCTGAGTCTCCCCGCGAATGATGGGGCAATAGAAATCCGGTTGCAGCAAAGCGTTTTGGATGCGGCGCCGTCCAGCACATCCGCCATAACAGGACTCGAGATACGGGCAGGGCCGACACGCTTCTGGAATGGCTCGTGCCTCCTCAAAGGAGATAGTGTCCGTAATTTCTGATCCAATGGAAAGCAGAACTGACAGGGGTTCGCCCACGCCCGGCCAATATACGCAGGGCTGAGTTGTGGACCGGGGAGTCACGCGCACCGTGCTCACGCCGCATCCACCGACTCGGGCGGGCAGACCCGCCATGGCGCGGACCAAAGGCTCACCGATTGCGATGATATCGGTTTCCGCAAACAAAGCGCGAAAGCCCTGCCAATACCTGTCTCTTATACACATC
>CAXMLS010000832.1:0-2322 GCA_964194235.1 uncultured bacterium
AGATGTGTATAAGAGACAGAGCATACGCTATGGAACGACCGTGAAATCCGTCAGGGCCCCTGCCACTTCTAATACATCTGGATTTGAGTTGACGCTGCAATCGAACGATCGCCAAGAACATATCATCACGGATCGATTGATCGTTGCGACCAACGCTCCGCGAGCGGCGCAGTTGCTGCGTGGCCTCAACCCGCGGTTCGAACCCCTTCTGCAAGGCATCGATTATGCCCCAGTAGTGGTCGTCTCTCTCGGCTACAGAAAAAATTCCGTGAGCCATGCACTCCACGGATTTGGTTTTCTCGCCCCGCGATCGTCCAGGCTTCGCGTTCTCGGAAGCGTGTGGAATTCTTCCCTTTTCCCGGGCCGCGCGCCGGATGGACACGTACTTCTCACCAGCTTTGTGGGCGGAGTGGCAGACCCCAACGCCATCTCAATGTCCGAGAAAGACCTCATTGTTACCGTGCATCGCGAGCTTGCTCCAATCCTGGGCATTTCGAACCAGCCGGGCTTTTCGCACGTCGAGAAGTACCCGCTCGCTATTCCTCAGCTAAACGTTGGCCATGCGGCCCGCGTATCCGAATTGCGCCAGTTAACCGCCAACTATCCGAATCTGCACCTCGCCGGCAACTACCTGCGCGGTCCCGCATTGGGACTGTGTGTCGAACAAGCCTTGACCATGGCCGCGGAAACGGTTAAAATGTAATCCCCATCCGGAAACATCGCTTTCATCTATTTATGCCTCATCCGGATAACCCTGTATTCCGTATCCTGTCTTAGGAGAAGAAGCTTAACCGTGTTCCTCGCGGCATTAAGTCACCTCGATGACGGCGGAGCGTCTGCTGACGCTGCGCTCGTACACCTGCTTCTCCAAAAAGACGTGAGCGCTTTCGAAAAAGTTTACGATCGGTATTCGCGACTCGTGTACTCGCTAGTGCTGCGCATCGTGCAGCAAGCGGGGCCTGCTGAAGAAGTCGTGCAGGATGTGTTTCTGCAGCTTTGGCGGAACTCTGCTCAGTATGATTCCGCGCGCGGACCGTTCGTGCCGTGGCTCATGACTCTGGCGCGTAACCGCGCGCTGGACACCTTACGTCTGAAGAGTGAACGGCAGCGCCGCCTGGAAAATCAGACGGACGAGATATTTTCTGTGGTTGTGGCACCCCAGTACGAAAAGGAACTGGACGCCAAACGGCGCGCGGAGCGCGTGCGTTCGCTGGTTGGGGCGTTGAATCCCCAGCAAAAACGCGCTATCGAACTTGCGTATTTTCAGGGACTGACGCATACCGAGATTGCCGAAGAATTGAAAGAACCTCTCGGCACCGTAAAGAGTTGGATTCGAAACGGTCTTATTCGACTTAGGGAAGGAATGCAGGCGCCGACGTGAGCAGTTGCGACCAATTCCGGGAGATGTTTGACGCCTACGCGCTCGGTGCGCTTGACGCACCCGACAAGGCCGCGCTCGAGGCGCACCTGGCCACCGGTTGCGACGATTGCGCCAAGTCCGTTGCCGAAGCTCGTTGGCTGGTCAGCCAGCTCGCCTATACATCGCCAGAATCCGCGCCGTCGGACAAGCTGAAAGGTCGTCTGATGCAGACGGTGCGATCCGAGGCCCGCTCCTCGAAGACTGCTTCACTCACGAAGACTGCTGCTGTGCCGTTCTGGCTCTCTGCGGGTATTGCGGCGCTTTTGCTCTTCACACTTTATTCCGCGTGGAATGCCCACCGCATGCAGGAAGAATTGCGCGCTGCCAATGAGCGAGCCGCGTTGACGGCGCAAACCCAGCGCACTGCTGCTCAACAGCAGGTTGCAGCCATGGAAGCTCAGTTGGCGCTCGCTAAACGTGAAAATGCGATTCTCTCGGATCCTGCGACAGTGAAGATCATGCTCGCGCCGCAAAAAATTCAGGCGCCGCAACTCGTTGCCATGTGGCACGCGCAATACGGAATTGTGCTTACCGGACAAAAAATACCCATGCCGTCCGGGAATCACGTACTACAGCTGTGGTTAATACCGAAGGCTCCCGGCGCCAAGCCCATGCCGTCGGAAATGTTGCGTCCGGATGCCAGCGGCAAGTTCGTCATGCTGGTGGCTAATCCACCTGAAGTAGTGGCCGCAACCAAGGCTTTGGCGATAACCGAAGAACCCGAAGGTGGCAGTGCCGCACCTACCAGCGCGCCCCGCTGGGTCGGAGCAATGACTTAGGCCTACGCCGAACTAGCCACTGAGGTCGCACCAACCTCGTAATTCCTTTTATTTCCCGTACCGCAAACGTAAACGCGCTTTTCGCCGCTCCGCCGCCTGCCGGTAACGCCGCTTTTCTTCCGC
>CAXMLS010000833.1:0-10602 GCA_964194235.1 uncultured bacterium
GAATTCGCGAGCCGGTCAAGCTAACTGCGGCCGCCATGTCATTGCAAGGCAGGAAGACGGACGAATACGCGCGCGCGTTCACGAGTCATCCCGAGCCTGACCTTCTGAAAACGCATGATCCTGAAAAGTTCGGCTGCTCCCCTTGCCACCAGGGCAACGGCCGGGCCACGACGAGCGTCGAGAAAGCGCATGGCACCTACGAACATTGGCTCTGGCCTCTGTTCCCCATGGGCAATGTGGAAGCCGGCTGCCAGTCGTGTCACGCCTCAGACATGGTGCTGGTGACCAATGAGGTAGGATGGACCCTCAGCGAAGGCAAAGATTTGTTCCGTCAACGTGGATGTGTGGGATGCCATCGTTACGAGGGATACGACAAGGAACCCGAGGACCTGCTTTCCATCGCCCAGCAGATCAAGCTCATCGAACAAGAGAAAAAGGAAAACCTCAAACAAGCGTCATATCTAATGAAGCAGGCAGATACCGCAGAGAGCAACAGCGAAGCTAACCGGCTGAACGACCGAGCCGTTGCCCTGAAGATCACCAATAGCAAGCTTGACCTCCGCATCATCCAGTTGGACCGCACGACCAAGAGCTTGCTACAGGATACGAAGAAGGTTGGCCCCAATCTCAAGGACATTCGCCTTAAGCTGAACAAAGATTGGATTCCCGTGTGGCTAAAGAAACCGAGCGACTTCCGCGCCACCACCAAGATGCCGAACTTCCGCTTGAACAACGACCAGATCAAGGCCATTTCAGCCTACCTGTGGCAAACGGCACTGACGGATCCGTTGCCGAAGCACAAGCCGGGCAGCGCGTCGCACGGAAAAGAACTTTTCGAAACGCGCGGCTGCCTCGCCTGTCACTCCATCGGAGAAGGTGACCACATTCAGGGCGGAACCTTCGCCGCAAATCTTACCCGCGTGGGTGAGAAGGATAACTACGATTATCTGGTCCGCTGGGTTCATAACGCTCGGGAGCGCACGCGTCCGTACTGCGTCTACGAGAAGAAGGACATCGGCCCTGAAGATTATGCGAAGAAAGGGTTGCCCTACGTTTTTGACCTCGAGCACTCCAGATGCCCGAACGACGACCACGAGTTGCAGGTGCAGAACATGACCGTGATGCCCAGCTTGCGCCTCTCTCAGCAAGATGCGGAAGACGTTGCCACCTATCTTGTCTCTCTCAAGAAGCAGGAGCCGTCGGCGTATCCCGGTGCCCCGTTCATGGATGATGTCAAACTGAAGGACGATGGCAAGAAATGGATCCGCAACTTTGGCTGCGCTGGTTGCCACGAAATTTCCGGCTTGGAAGATGAGGGCCGCATCGGCACGGAGCTAACCTTCGAGGGCAGCAAGCCGATCGAGCGACTTGATTTCGCGTTGTTGACGGAAGCCGCGCAGCGCGGGGGAAGCGAGCCCATCACCGATGCCGATGATCGGGCCCGCCTCCCCGAAGGTCCCGCCAGAAATGCCTGGTACGACGACAAAGGCTTTTTTGAACACAAGTTGGCCGAGCCGAATATCTGGGACCAGGGCAAGCTCAAGCCGGAAACAGAAAAACTGCGCATGCCCAATCCGCACCTCACCAAAGAACAGATTCGACAGCTCACGACCTTCTTGATGGGCAGCCAGGAAAGCGGTCTTCCGGCCAACTACCAATACCGTCCCCTGGATTATCGGCGCGACATTCAGGAAGGCTGGTGGGTTATCAAGAAGTATAATTGCATGGGCTGCCATCAATTTATTCCGGGCCAGAAGACTTCGTTGATGGCGATGACGCGCTATCAAGACATACAGGAACAACTCCCTCCTAAACTCCTCACCGAAGGCGCGCGCGTCGATCCTGAATGGCTGTTGCACTTCCTGGCCAATCCGGCGCTAAATGACAACGACACCAACCGCAACGGTGTGCGACCCTACCTGCAAGTGCGTATGCCGACCTTTTCTTTCTCTGAAAATGAGTTGCGCAAACTTGTGCGCTTTTTCCAGGCGCTCTCGCGCGAGCCTTTCCCGTATATCCCGGAACCTGTTCCGGTGCTAACGGCGAAGGAAACCGAGATGGCGCGCAATCTTTTCAGCAGCCCGGCGGCGCCCTGCCTGAAGTGTCACGCCACCGGCGATCCGGCACACGATCGCACCGCGACCGCGCCTAATTTCCTGCAAGCCAAGGGGCGTTTGAAGCCCGACTGGGTTGAGCGCTGGATCATTGACCCCCAAGCCATCAGCCCTGGCACATCCATGCCTTCCGGCCTTTTCAAACGGGAGAACAAGCGCTGGGTCTTCGCGGGTCCCACGCCGTCCTCGTTCCAAGGTTACGATAGGGATCACACGAAACTTTTGGTGGATTACATTTTTCGACTTACTCCGGAAGAGCAGCGGCGGGTAGGCGCGTCGATGGGACGCGCGGGAGCCTCCAGCGGCAACTCATCGCCCCTTGTGCAACCTGCAAGCGGCTCCGGTCGCAGCGCTCCGTAGCAGCCGCCGCGGGATTTGTGAGGTCCGATTCTTAAGAGAGGTGCAGTAACGACATGAAAACCAAAATATCCGTAGCAGTCGCGACTTTGCTTGGCCTTTTTACGTTGGTAGGATGCGGCAAGAAGGAAAGTGCAGAGGAACAGCGCACGGCTCCCAGCCCTGCAGCAGCTTCGGCCGCCACGCCGATTGATCCCGCAACAGCGGCCACGGTCAGCGGCACGGTGAAGTTTGAAGGTGCCGCGCCTAAGCCCGCAAAGATTGATATGAGCCAGGATCCAAACTGCCGGGGGGCGAACGTTGCCGAAAATATTGTGGTAAGCGACGGTCATCTCCAGAACGTCTTCATCTACGTAAAAGAAGGACTTGGCAACCGAACTTTCGACGCTCCCAAAGAAACGGTCACTCTAAATCAGAGCGGTTGCAGATATCATCCGCACGTGCTGGGTGTGATGGCCGGTCAGACCATCAAGATCGTCAACGGCGATCCTACAACGCACAACATTCATCCCACCCCCAAGGACAACCGCGAATGGAATGAGTCCCAAGCCGCGCAAGCCGCCGCCCTGGAAAAGAGTTTCGCTCGTGAAGAAGTCATGCTGCCGGTGAAATGCAACCAGCACCCGTGGATGAGAATGTTCGTCAACGTCGTGAAAAATCCTTTCTACGCGGTCACCGGGCCGGACGGCAAGTTCGCAATTAAGGGACTGCCACCGGGCGATTACACCCTGGCCTTCGTGCACGAAAAGCTGGGCGAGCAAGATCAAAAAGTGACCCTTGCTGCAAAGGACGCCAAGACCGTGGACGCAACCTTCAAACCTTGAACAAAAGAAACAATAGCAGTGTCATTCAACTGCAAGCGTCGCGACACACGCGGTTGAGAACATGAGGTCGCGACAAAAACTGTTGCGGTAAGCCGAACTCGAGGACGTGATTTGTCTACAGTGATGCTCGTGCTTTCCATAGTGCTCGGCATCGTCCCTCTCGCGGGAATTGCATGGATCCTCCTCGCCGGGTCGATCACCACAGTCGACGGTATGTTCATGAGCCTTATCCTGCTGACACTCTCAGGCATCTTCTTCCTGAACGCCTTCTGGGAACTTCGCGATCACGGCTTCCTCGCCTTCCGGAAAAAGAACTAGCGGGCTACCCGCCCGCCAGACGTTGAGAAACCCCTTCACGCCGAGTACAATCCAAGTACTCCTGATTGGTCCCGGCAGCCGGGTGGTACAAAAAAGTTTCGCCGATCGCCTCCACTTGCTGGAAAAACATCCAGCCGGTATTTGGGAAAAGGAGATCGTGAATGGCCTACGTAATTGCTGAGCCGTGTATCGGCACAAAAGACTCCGCCTGCGTCGATGTTTGCCCTGTGGATTGCATCCATCCACGCAAGGATGAACCGGATTTCGAAAAGGAAACGCAGCTTTACATCCATCCAGACGAATGTATCGACTGCGGTGCATGCGTTCCTGTCTGCCCGGTGACGGCGATCTTTGCACTGGAAGACCTACCGGAGAAGTGGCAAAACTTTACCTCCATTAATGCGGGCTGGTACGCCGAGAAATAACTCGTCATAACTGGGGGCGTCTCAGACTTTCGGACTAAAATCCACGAGAATACATGCCGATTTCACCCTCCTACTCTGATCCATCCGACACGCCACAAAGGATTGCTGAGAGTCCCTCGCCGCCTTTCACACCTGCGCGCCTTCGCGTGTCCAACCGAAATCACCTGCTCTTCTTCCTCACCGCTTGGCTAATCGTACTGATGCCGTTCTTGTTTTGGTGGAGCACCTGGTTCGGGCGCCAACTCTCCGATAGGCAGATTGGCAAATATCTAAACGACGACCAGCGTCCGCGCCACATCCAGCACGCACTCGTGCAAATGGCGGAGCGCATTGGACGGCACGACGCGAGCGCGGCGCGCTGGTATCCAGAGATGATCCGGCTGGCTTCACATCCAGTGGAAGAAGTGCGTAACACCGATGCTTGGGTCATGGGGCAAGACACCTTGGCCACCGGTTTCCGCGAGACTCTGTTGAAGATGCTCGAAGACTCTTCTCGCACGGTGCGAGGGAACGCCGCGCTATCCCTGGTGCACTTTGGCGATGCGTCGGGGCGCCCGCAGATCGTGGCTCTGCTGATGCCTATTCGAATCACGGCGCCGGCTTCCGGGCGCGTCATCGATGCTGACAAACCAGGGACCGCCGTCCATCAAGGTGGATTGATCGCCAAGCTCCAAGCCGGACAGGAAATAACGGAAGTGCGCTCGCCTATCAGTGGGCGCATTCGGACACTCTCGGTAGCGACGGGTGCCAATGTGGCGGCAGGAACCGATATTGCGTCCGTGGAACCTGGAACTGAGCAAGTTTGGGAAGCGCTGCGTGCCCTTTATCTCATCGGCCAAGTGGACGACCTGCCCGCAATTCGCACGTGTCAACGCGATCTACCTGAGATTCCCGATCGCGTTCGCCAGCAAGCACTACTCACCGAGACAGCTATACGCGCGCGAGCGACGCACTAACCGTAGTCTGTCTCTTTCACAAGAATGACTTGGCCGTGCACTCAAGGAACGAAAGGGCGCGCTTCCGCGCGCGTCACTTCGCTGAAGACTGGGAGCAAAACCTAAAACTTTAAAACGTCATCGCCCCCACTACCTTTTCAACCTCGGCGATATCCACCATAACGATCGCATCCCAGGGACAGCCATCCAGAAAACACCCGTCCGGACCCTTGCTCACGCACTTCTTGCACCCAATGCAGAGAATGGGGTCCACGTCAATGCGGCCGAACGGCGGATTATTCTCATCCGGTACCCAGAACATGCAGTCCTCGACTGGGCAGTACTCCACGCAGGCCGGCGATCCCGCGCAGCCCGTGCAGCACTCCGTGATGACAGCGAGTTCTTTCGGTTTCTTCTTGCGAGGTGTGGTCAGTCCCTTGGAGCGCGGTTCGTGCTTCAGTTCGTCGGGTACTATACCGGCGTGCTTCACAATTTCACGCTCGGTTGCCATGGCCGGAATTATACGCTCGATTTCGCGATTTTGTATCCACCGCTCTTGCACCAGCTCACAATCGAGAACTAGCCGTGGTTGTTGCTGCTGGAAAGTTCGCGCACGATGTTGCCGACGAAATTTTTGGCGTCGCCGAAGAGCATCAGCGTGTGGTCGAGATAGTAGAGCGGGTTATCAATGCCGGCGAAGCCGGCAGCCATGCTGCGCTTGATGACCATTACGGTACGGGCCTTGTCCACATTAAGAATAGGCATGCCGTAAATGGGGCTGCCCGCATCGGTGCGAGCAGCGGGATTGGTGACGTCATTGGCACCAATCACGAGAGCCACATCGGTTTGCGGAAGGTCGCCGTTGATGAGGTCCATCTCGAGGAGCTTGTCGTAAGGAATGTCAGCTTCGGCCAGCAGCACATTCATGTGACCGGGCATGCGGCCGGCGACGGGATGAATGCCGAAGGTAACGTCCACGCCGCGCTTTGTCAAGGAATCGTAGAGTTCGCGCACTTTGTGCTGCGCCTGCGCAACGGCCATGCCGTACCCGGGGACGATAACCACTTTGTTGGCAGAGGCGAGAATTCCAGCAGCTTCTTCCGGCGTCGCGCTTTTTACCGGACGCGCTTCTTGCGCACCCGCCGCGCTGGTCTGAATTTGTCCAAAGCCGCCGAAGAGAACGTTCGTAAACGAGCGATTCATAGCCTTGGACATGATCACCGAGAGGATAAAGCCGGAAGAGCCGTCGAGGGCGCCAGCGATGATCAACAGCTTGCTGCTCAGCACGAATCCCATGGCTGCGGCGGAAAGTCCAGCGTAGGAGTTCAACAGCGAAATGACCGTTGGCATGTCCGCGCCACCGATGGGAATGATCAGCATCACGCCAAATACCACCGGAATAATAATCAGCGCCGGAAACAGCCGCATCTGTTCGGGATGCACGACCAGAACGCCAGCAGCGATCAACGCCGCACTCAAGAGTCCCAGGTTGACGAAGTTCTGTCCTTTATAGGTGATGGGCCGCTGCGGCAGGATTTCCTGCAGCTTGCCCGCGGCCATCAAGCTACCGGTGAAGGTCAGCGAGCCGAGAATCACTTCCATGGCGAGCACAGCCATCATGAACGGCGGAATATCGGGCGCGCGGAGATAAAACTCCGCCGTGCCCACCAGAGTGACGCACAGCGCACCGAAGGCGTGGCTTAGCGCGGTCCGCTGCGGTACTGCGGTCATCTGCACGTTGCCGAGTGGCACGCCGATGATGGTGCCGAGCACCAGCGCGATGGCAATCCACTTGTAGTCCACGATGCCGTGGTGAAACAGTGTTCCAGCAACCGCCAGCAGCATGCCCAACTCGCCAGCAAACACGCCGCGCCGGGCGGTGGCCGGCGAGCTCAACCACTTCAGCGAAAGAACGAACAGCACTGTGGCGGTGAAGTAAGTGATCTCGATGAGGGTGTCGGTTCCGATAAAGTTGATCATGGTTTTTTCGGCCCGCTGGATTTGAACATTCTGAGCATGCGATCGGTAATGATAAATCCGCCCACCACGTTGCTCGTGGCCGCGACAATGGCGATCGTGCCGAGAATCATGGCAAGGTTGCTCTTGCGCTCACCTACCAGAATGATCGCGCCCACCACGGCGATAGCGTCCAGCGCGTTGGTCAGCGACATCAGCGGCGTGTGCAGCAATGGAGAGACACGGCGGATCACTTCAAATCCGATAAACGCCGCCAGCATGAAAACGTATAGGCCGGTAAGCAGGTCCAGCTTCATGTTTATGCACCCTCCTTGGTTGCTAAGGCCGGAAGAGAGAAAAATTCGCGGAGCCTGGCGTTCACCACTTGGCCACCGTGCGTGAGCAGCGTATCGCGAATGATCTCATCGCTGGTATCGAGCTGTAGTTTTCCATCTTTCACCAGATGGAGAAGAAATGCCGTGAGGTTGCGGGCGTACATCTGGCTCGCGTGGTATGGCACCGTGCTGGCGAGGTTGAACCAACCGATGAGGGTGACGCCGTGTTCGAGGATTTTTTCGCCCGCGCGCGTGAGTTCGCAATTGCCACCGCGCTCAGCGGCCAGATCGACGAGCACCGAACCTGGCGCCATGCCCGCGACCATTTCCTTGGTCACCAGGACCGGAGATTTTTTGCCGGGGATCACGGCGGCGGTAATCACGACGTCACTTTCCGCAATGACTTTTCCGAGGAGTTCGCGTTGCCGGCGGTAAAAATCTTCGCCCTGTGCCGTTGCGTAGCCGCGGGCATCCTGCGCGTCTTTGGCTTCGATGGGCAGCTCGACGAACCGCGCGCCAAGGCTATGTACTTGCTCTTTCACCGCAGGCCGCAAATCGTACGCGGACACCACCGCGCCGAGCCTGCGCGCCGTAGCGATGGCTTGCAGTCCGGCAACGCCGCAGCCGAGGATCAGCACGCGCGCCGGTGTAATCGTTCCCGCTGCGCTGGTTAGCATGGGAAAAAATTTCGGCAGCGTATCGGCGGCAATCAGCACTGCTTTGTATCCGGATATGGTGGCCATCGAGGAAAGCACGTCCATGCTCTGCGCCCGGGTCGTGCGCGGCATCAATTCCACCGAGAACGAGGTGACGCCTTTGGCGGCGATGGCCTGGATGGTTTCCACCGAGCCGAGCGGCCGCAGGAATCCGACGAGCACTTGATCTCGCTTGAAAAATGGAACATCGGCCTCCCCGGTGCGGTCGTTCGAACCGTAGCAGAGTACCTGAACGATGATATCGGCACCGCGGAAAACCTCGGCACGCTGCGGAACAATTTTCGCGCCTTTGGCAGAGAATTCGGCATCGGGATATCCGGCTTCAACGCCCGCTCCCGCTTCCACCAAGACTTCAAGGCCTGCTTTCGCCAGGTTGGGGATCACCGCGGGCACCAGCGCAACGCGCCGCTCCCCCGGAAAGGTCTCTCGCGGAACTCCGACAATCATGAACCTTCCTCCAATACTGCGGAACTGAACCCGATGTCCGATTTGGAATTCTGGACGGGCGGGATTCTACACCGATTGTTCAAAGTGCGCCTGGCCACACAATTCAACGATGCGAGTTAAGCGACCTACTCGGCTGCCGCTTCTTTGCCGGGTATGAAATAAACTTCCTCGAACATGGACCCCTTCTGCCAGCCAGCACGCTTCAGGATGCCTTGCCCGTTTTCGCACATGCTCGGATGCCCACAGAGATATCCCGTCGTCGTCTCAGGCCTTAGGTCCCACTGTTCGGTGTACTTTCGGACCAGATCGTCGACGCGACCAGTCTCGCCTTTCCAGGCTGCGTCTTCCCACGGACGGCTAATCGTCGCCACATATTTGAACCAAGGTACCTCGGCGGCGAAGCGCTCCAGCTCTTCGCGATACCCAAACTCCCAGGAACGGCTGCCCCCCTGCAGACAGTAGAGCTTGTGGCTCCCAGGCATGGGGTTGCCCCCATTCTTCCAATCCCTGTAGAGCGTCCGGACATAGCTCACAAAGGGTGCAATGCCGGTCACGGTTGCGAGCAGCAGGTGATGTGTTCTCCCACTTTTCAAATCGAGCGTAAATCGACCCTTGCAGATCTTACGGCACAACAGGGTGTCGCCCTTCTGCAACTTGTAGAGATGGGGGGTCAGCGCACCCTGCGGTACCAGTTCGATGAAAAACTCGAGCGCTTCTTCATACGGCGAGGACACGATGGAGTACGCCCGCTCAATACGCTGGTCGCCATGATCAACGCCGAGCGTGGCATATTGTCCGGCCTTAAACTGGAATGGCCCTCCCGGGTCCACACGAATCAGCCACAAATCTTCCGAAAAATCCCGCCGCTCAATGATACTCGCCGTATAGTGTTTGTCCGTCGCGGGAACCATCCTCGTTTTCCTCCTCTGCCGATTCTTTCATCTCATCCCCATTCCCGGAAACTTCTTGCTACTAGAGTTGTGCGTGTGGCAAAGCAACCTGGTTGATCTCTTGAACGAGAAGTCTCAGCCTAGCTAGATCGTCCCGGCCAAAATTGAATCCGAGAGAGTTCCCCTCAATCGGACCAACTTATCTGATACTCAGCCGGTTCTTTTACGTTCGCCTGAAACACGATTTCCGTTTGATATCCCAACGCGCGGCATTGTACATTCAATCGCCCTTTTCGCCGGGCCTTTCTATTTCCTTTTTCGTTCGATCCAGATGGAGGGCATACGCTGGCGGAGGTCAGACTTAAACTTCATCCTCGGGGAGCCGAAGTAAAATCGAATCGCCGTTATCGAAGGCACAGTGCGACCTGCTGAAAGCCAAGCTCGCATCGTCGAAACCATCCGCGAGCCCTACAAGAAGCCGTGTGCTACTCAGAAATTAAGGGTGTTCGCAGGACTCCGAAAACGTCAGAAAACCATTACTCCTGCGGCTTGTTCCGACTGGCTAGATATAGTACGACACCAACAATCAAGGATACCCCACCAACGATGCAAGGCAGGGGAGTCGTTACGGGGGGAAGGGTACCGGGTCTGTTTGCGTCCTGCACTGATAACAGAACCGGAATCCAAAGTACCGCCTGAACGATCATTAACAAGGTTCCCAGCGAGATAAATGCCCATCCATGAAATTTTGCGAATTGCATCTTGTCTACGCCTCACCCTCGTGATTTGACCAATAGGCCGCAGGGGTTCAGCAGCAGCAACGAAACCGAGTCTTCACTTCTGGTGCTGTCTCAACCGCTTCTAGCAAAACCCGCGCGACCAGGACCCGCTCCCCTTGGGAGAAAACTCCAACTTGGCTCGATAATGTTTTCCTCGCCTTTCATTACAAGAAAAACCTGATTGAATCGGAATTTCCGACTCAACTCCATTTCTGCGCAAAACCATACCCCCGCCGCCCTCTCGCGTCAACCTCAAATCGCCCTGGCCGCGATTGCGGGACAAGCGCGGCTCCTTTCGTGGCACTGCTGACCGCTCGGTTGTTACCTGGCGAGACGCTGGCACTCTTCCCCACGGGATGAAAAAAATTTGAAAAGTGGGCAGCTACGAAACCAGCTGAATCAGCAATCCGCGATGCCGAAGCGCTCCTTCTCAGTAGTAGGCGGCGAGAATGGAGCTCGAACCAGGAATGTAACACCACATCTAATTCTGTCTCTTATACACATCT
>CAXMLS010000834.1:0-8490 GCA_964194235.1 uncultured bacterium
AGATGTGTATAAGAGACAGGGTCGGTATCAAGTAATTCTGCCGCAATCCCGCCGCACGCTGTATTCTCTGTGCATCAACGACCGCCGATGAAGACGCTTCCCCCTTTGACCACCACAACCAGCGACCGCTTAACCACGGTGCTTTCGTACGGCGCGCTGCTGCTGCTCGGCTATGTGGTGTTCCTTATCTTCGAGCCGTTCCTGGTGCCGCTGACGTGGTCGGCGGTGCTGGCGATTTTTTTCTACCCGGTGCACGAGTGGTTGGCAAAGCGCATGCGACCAACGTGGGCGGCGATATTGAGCACGTTGGGAGTAACCCTGTTGCTTATCGTGCCGACGCTGGTGGTGCTGTCGTACACGGCGAGACAGGCGATTGATGCTACGGCAAGATTGCAGTCGGCGTTGATGAATCCGGAACGGGCGCTACCCGCCCAGGGGGTTGCCTGGGTGCGTCACCAACTCCCGGAAGCGTGGCAATCGACCGATTTTTCGGAACCGCTACGGCAAGGCGCCGAGAGAACCGCGACATTTCTGGCCGGAAAATTTGCGGCGCTGGTGAAAGACCTGGTTAGTTTTTTCATTGCGCTGATATTTCTGGTGTTCGGATTGTTTTTTATGTTCCGCGATGGGCACTCCATTGTCCGGGGGGTTAAACACCTTTTTCCATTCGACCAATCGATCCAGGAGGAAATGCTGTTCGAATCCAAAGAGCTGATTTTCGCCAGCGTCGCGGTAGGTCTATTGGTGGCGGGAATCCAGGGATTTCTGGGGGGCACGGCGTTCGCCATTACGGGAATCCACACGCCGATTTTCTGGGGCGTGGTGATCGCTTTTTTTTCTTTGGTTCCGGTGGTTGGTTCCGCAATGATTTGGGCTCCCGCCGCGCTATGGCTGGGCTTCAGCGGGCATTGGGGCAAAGCCATTGTGATCGCCACCATCTGCGGGGCGGTGGCGGGAATCGCGGACAACATTGTAAGGCCGGTGCTGCTGCGCAACCGCACACAACTGAACGAGCTACTCCTGTTCATCGGCGTGCTAGGTGGTATTTCTGTTTTCGGTCTGCTGGGATTGGTAGTCGGGCCAGCCATCGTGGCCGCGGCGATGGGCGTCTTCCGCGTGCACATGATGCATCGCGAGGGCATGGTCGTTCGTACGTAACCGAGTGCTCACCTCCGCCGCCAATTTAGGGCGTGCGCACCAGTCGGTATGTTAGAGTACCCCGCTCGATGACTTCCAGGAACATCAAGACGGCTCCCGCGCACGCTGAGTTGCCGACCGCGAAACTGCGGTGGCGCTGCGAACTCTCGCGCATTCCATTTGAAACCACTGCACAGGCGGAACTTCGCGAAGGATTCATAGGACAGGAACGCGCATTGCGCGCTCTGAAGATGGGTGTCGAGCTTTTCGCGCCGGGCTACAACGTTTTCGTCTGCGGCTTGGCAGGAACCAGCCGCGGCGGAACCATCGCCAGCATGATCAAAGAGCTGCATCCGCGAACCAAGCAATCGCTGGATCGCTGCTACGTGAACAATTTTAAAATTGCCGACCGGCCGCGACTGCTGTCGCTGGCGCGCGGGCAGGCCAATGGCTTCAAGAAAGACGTGCAGGCAGGAATCGATTTTTTGCGGCGGCGCATTCCTCAGGTTTTCGAAGGCGAACCTTTCCAGCGGCAGAAGGGAAGAATTGTTGAGCGCTTCACCGTCCGCGAAAAGGAATTGATGGACGATTTCACGCGCCGCATTGCGCGGGAACAATTTGCGCTGGGCCACATGCAGGTAGGTGCGGTGGCGCTGCCGGAAATTTTCCCAGTGCTCGAGGGCCAGATGGTGCCCATCGAAGATATTTCCAAGATGGTGCACGAGGGAAAACTGGACGCGCCGGTGGCGGAAACAATCGAGCGCAAATACGAGCAATTCCGGCAGGAATTTACCGTGGTGTATCGCAAGACGCTTACGCTTTCGCGCGAACTGGCGAGCGAACTGAGCTACCTCGAGCAGGAAGCCGCTTCCGTGCTGGTGGAAGGAATTATTGAAGAGCTGAAAGAAAAATATCCTGGAACGGGTGTGACGGAATATCTGGAAGAAGTCCGCCATCACTTGCTGGATAACCTCGGCCCGTTCAAGGAACGCGAGGGCGAAAGCGAGCAGGAAGGCAGCGTGGAGCCGCTCGATGGTTTGCCAAAGATGCCCGGCGGACCGGAGCGCGATCCGTTCCGCGTTTACGGCGTGAACGTGATTTTGGCGCACGGCGAAGAGGACGAGTCGCCGGTGATTTTTGAAACCACGCCAACCTACGCGAATCTTTTCGGCACCATTCAGCGCGCCTACGACACCCGCGGCGGCTGGACCAGCGATTTCATGGATCTGCGCGGCGGTTCGCTGCTGCGCGCCGACGGCGGCTTTTTAATTATGTATTCCGTCGAAGCGCTTTCCGAAACCGGCGTGTGGCGCGCGCTGAAACGCACCCTCAATCACAGCCGCCTGGAAATTCAGCCGCTGGAAATGTTTTATCCCTTCGGCGGCAGCGCGTTGAAGCCGGAAGCGGTGCAGTTGGACGTAAAAGTAATTCTGATTGGCGACCGCGAACTGTACGAACTCCTTTATCAGTACGAAGAAGATTTCCGCAAAATTTTCAAGGTGCGCGTGGAATTTGACGAGGAAATGCCCATGAGCGACGACGTCATCGCGGAATATGCCGGGCGACTGCGCGCGCTGTGCGAGAAAGAGTCTTTGTGGCCGTTTGACCGCGGCGCGTTTGCGGCCATGCTGGAATATGGCGTGCGACAGGCGGGCCGTCGCAACAAAGTGACCGCGCGGTTCGTGGATATGGCGGACCTGGCGCGTGAAGCCCACTATGCTGCCGCTGCCGCCGGAGAAACCGTGGTGCGTGCGGCGCACGTGCGTGGCGCCCTTGCCTCCAAGATGGAACGGCACAACCTGATCGAAACCCGTGTGCGCGAAATGATCGAAGAAGGAACTTTGCTGGTGGATGTTTCCGGCGAGCGCGTCGGACAAGTGAATGGCCTGAGCGTGCTGGAAATCGGCGGGTACTCCTTCGGCAAGCCCGTGCGCATCACCGCCTCGGCGGCTCTGGGAAAAACCGGGCTGATCAATATCGAGCGCGAAGCGAATCTCAGCGGGCGCTTTCACGATAAAGGCGTGCACATCATCTCGGGATTTTTGCGCAGCCGTTTCGCGCAGGATACTCCGCTATCGCTCTCCGCAAGCATCTGCTTCGAGCAATCGTATTCCGGGGTCGATGGCGACAGCGCCAGCTCCACGGAAGTGTATGCGTTGGTGTCCGCGCTTTCCGGTTTGCCATTGCGGCAGGATATTGCCGTGACCGGATCGATGAATCAGCAGGGCGACATCCAGGCCATTGGCGGCGTAAACGAAAAAATTGAAGGGTTTTACGATGTGTGCCGCATCCAGGGTTTGACCGGCAAGCAGGGCGTGATCATGCCGGCGTCGAACGTGGAAGACTTAATGGTGCGCGAAGATATTCTCGACGAGGTGGCAGCGGGAAAGTTTCACATCTGGCCGGTGGAAAAAGTCGAGCAGGGCATAGAAATTTTGACCGGCAGGGCAGCAGGCATGCGCGGCGCGGATGGAAAATTTGAAGCAGGCACGGTTTTTGCCATGGTGGAAGACCGGTTGCGCGCCATGGCGCATACGATGAAGGATTTTCAGTAACGATTTCTGACTGCTCCCGCCACAAAACACTCACTACAAACAGGAATTTGCGGCTACGGATTTGCCGGCGAGGGACTGGGTGATGGCGCGAGGTACGCGCGGCGGTAATCCACGCGGTAGGCGGGAACGGCTGCGGGTTGTGTCTCGCTGGGTGCCGGCGTGACACGAACTTCTAGAGAGTGCACGAGGCCGTCGTTCGCAGGCGGGATGAACGCCACACTGAATTCGTGGCGCACGGTTTGCGCGATCTCCGCGAAGACCGCGGCGAATTCTTTCGAATTGGCAGGGAAGTACGCGTGGCCCCCGGTATTGTCCGCAATCTGCCGCAAAAGTACGTCAGCTTCCGCGAATTGCTGCGACGTAAGCGCGGCTTTTGCGGATTGCGATTTGTTTTTACTTTTATTTCCCGCCGGGGGATTTCGCAAATCGCCACTCAGCGAAACCGCCAGAATCCTTACATCGCTGATCTTCAGCCGCCGCTGTAACTCCTGAAATTCTTTTTCTGAGGAAGTATCCACCCCGGTTGAAAGCAGCACGATGGTTTTCTTGCCGCGAGTCTGCTGGTTCTTTTGGGTGTTCGGGGCGGCCAACCAGTCCAGAACCTTCAAGACACTCGAAGACAAATCCAGCGAACCAAATCCCACATTAAAACGTAGCGCTTCGAACGTGGAAGCCGCGGCTTGCTTGTCGGTGGTGAAATCGATCATCGGCTGCGGCGCTTCCGCATATTTCACGACCGCGACACGGTCTTCTGCGGAAAGGCCGCTCAACAGCGCATGTGCCGCCTGTAAGTGGCCGCTTTCCAGAAAATAAACCGCGGGGCCGGCTTCGATAAGCAAAAGAATCTGCGCCGGCTCGTCGACGGCCAGAAAATCGCTGATAGGTTGCTCTACGCCATTGTCGAAGATGTGAAAATTATCGCGCTGCAAGCCTTCCAAGAATTTTCCGGAAGCATCGGTGACCACTACGCCGACGTTTACGCGATTGACGCTTACCCGAATTGATTGAGGCTGATTTGTGGGCGGTTCCTGCGCATGCGACTGGAGGGCGAGCCCGAGCCCGAGAAGAACGACTCGCAGAGAAACACGAGGCATCATCCCCGCGTCATTCGATCCATTGATCGAAATGCAGGCCTTGCGCATCCTTCCACGATGCGCTCGAAGTGACGTGCAGATGTTTTGCAAAGACCTCCGGATTCATCTCCATGATCCATGCGGGCGGCACGCCGGGCGCAGAGTCTGTCGTGCCCTGATGACGCTTTGCCGGAGAGGTCTTCTTGGATTCGGCGATCATGCGTTCTTTCATCGCTCGCCAATCAAGTTTGCGGAAATCAAAGTAGCCGAGGCCGTTGACCTGCGCGGGAAATTGCGCGCGCGCGGTTTTAAATTCCGGCGTTGCAGTAAGTCCGCCGTCTGAACCCTGCGCATGCTTGGCGAGCAGCTCGCGAACAGTTTCCAGTCGGCTGGCAACCACAATGGAGTTCGGGGTTACAGCAGCGTGGTAGAAATTCCACTGCGCGGTACCGGCGGCTTGCTGGCCGCCTTCCGCTGAAATCTTCAGAAAGGTAGTTTCGCCTTCGCTGCGCTCTGACGTGATGCGATCGCTCAATACCGTGTGAAGCAATTTGAGCGTATCGGGCTTGTTGCGGATACCCACCAGGTAAATTTGCTTGTTGCTGTCCAGCGACGGACTGGTCTGCAGCGACGCGAACTCACCGGTAAAAAGCGCGATTGCGCTGCTGAGCGGCTGGCCGAGGCGCGCCTGGGCCATATTCTCAAGCATATCGCCGTTGCCTTGTCCGGGCGGCAAAACGGAATGCGCGATGCGCTGCACCGCGTCATACAATCCGCGCAGATTGAAGTGCGTATCGCTGAACGAAACCGCACCGGCGGGCACAAAATCGAGCGATGCCGGTGACTGCGCGCCCTGATCCCAAATGTCAAACAGCGAACCGGGTGCGGTGTCGCCGAGCACGGCAATTTGCAAACGTGTGCGCGAGCCTTCGAGCGTTACATGGCCGCTGAACGAATGAATCGCGTCAAGCTTCATGGCATCAAGAAGCGGACCGACGCTGAATACGCCTGCGCGTGTGCCCGATGCAAACTCCTTCAAATTTGGCACGCGCAGAAAAAATTCAACCGGACCCGAACCGAGTAGCGGTCGGGCTTCTTTAAAAGCTGCGGAATTGCCGAGGCCGCCGGACGCCGCATGCGCGCCGTTGCCAGCGTTCAGTCTCGGCAGAATTTCTTCCAGCACGGCAATTTCGTTGGCGCTGACGGCGTATTTGCCGTTTTCCACCCAGTACGTGGCTCCGGATTTACGCTGCACTTTCAGTGCCGGGACATTCCCGATAGTCACCTGAGAAATTTGCGGAATCTCTTTCTCACTCCCGCGCAAGGCCAGAACTGCTTTGCTGAGCAGAGCTTCCTTTCCGCTGCGGTCGTACACAAAAAACACGCCATTCCATTGTGTTTTCGCCGGCCCCGCATTGGCGGAGGCCGTAGCGACGTGTTTCTGCGGATCGCTGAGGTAGCCCAGCACAAAAGGATTCTCCAGCAGCGTTGCGTATTCCTCCAACTGCGCGCTGGTCAGGCGTGGCTCGGTGGATTTTTCTTCAGAGTTTTTAAGCAGTGCCTTTGTGACGGCGGAGCGCACAGGTGCGAAACCTGGATCGTCCCACAGAGCGGCGATGGAATTTGTTTTTCTGATCTCGGCGCGCGGCTGGCTCCGCCAGATCAGATAAAACGCCGTGTTGGCCGGCATTTGCGCGGGCTCCAGCGGCGTCTGCGCGGACGCGAGATGTGCGGCCAATAAAATGATGACCGTAGTCGATAGCAGCAGAACGCGTGAACCGGCGATTTTCATTCGGATGCTCCATAAGCAGCGTTAAAAAAGATGCGGCAGTACTTGTGTCGGGCGAGAAAAGCCCAGTTTTTTCTTGCGTAGAGTTTTAGAACGTTGGCCAACCGTCACAAAGATGTGGCTCGCCTACGATTGCGGTTTGGTGGCGGCCGCAGCAGGCGCGGCCGCTGGAGCCGCAGTCGGCGCGCCGCCGACATCCTTGGGAGTCGACAGATAACCGGCCACCTGATTTTTGCGCACGTCAAACACCACAATTTCGTAGGGAGCCATGCGCGAGGCGCCCTTCATGTAAAACTGCACCGGCTCGCCGGCGGTTTTGTCGCGCTTCTCGATAGAGCGGTCGTCGGCAAATACCGTAACGGTGTACCGCGCTTTTTTCTGATCGGTCTTATTGAGCGACATCTGCACCGGCCCGACGCGCTGCGGAGTTTTCGACTTCTGCACCGTGAATTCGTAATAGTTGCGGTCGCCGCGGCGTCGTAGTTCGTCCAGATCGTCGCGATTGTGCGCGATCAGGCCGCTCATCACGCCCATATCGCCGGTCGCGCGCTCCAATTTGCCTTTGGTAGCTTCCAGATCCGTCTTGGTGCTCTCAATATCTTTTTTCGCTCCGGTCACGTCCGTGGCCACGGCGCCGATTTTCTCTTCGCTTTCCTGTTTCACTTGTGACAGTTGCGCCGTCAGTTTCTGATCCGCGGCTACCTGCTCTTTGCGAATCGACTCCGAGCGGCTGCGAGCCTGCGCGATCTCCGAGCGGGTCATCCCGACTTTCTGCTCGGTCACTTCCAGATGGCCCTTCAAATCGGCAATGCGCGTATTCGCCTGCTCCAGCTGCGTGGACATCACTTTATTCTGTTCCTGTTGACGCGCGAGGTCCTGCTCCAGCCGCGATTGTTGAGAATGCCCAACATAGGCAGACACCGCCAGCCCCGCGAACAGCACCACGAATAACACCGCGATCCAGCGAGGCGTGCCCGGATGATCGTAATGGTAGGATTCCTGCGGACTCGGTACGTTTGGAGAAATGCTCATTCCCCCTCCTCAGTCATGTGTTCTTCTCTGCTCTAGACCCTCAACAGGGGTTGGATGGAAATTATCGCTTGCGAGTTGCTGCCTGTCCATGTGCGATTCAAGATTTGTTGTCACTGCGCGCATGTCGTGTTGAAACGCGGCACAAAAAAGCACCGCCACAACGCTATCTGCGCGAGGCTCCTCCCAAAATTGCAACCCGTTCCATCCACCTTACGCAATCAATTGAAGCTTCTGGGAACATCTTTTATGTTTTTCATCTGCGCATTCTGTATTTCCCGTAAAATTTACTAAATTGGCAGTCCAGCCACTCATTGATACCGGGTTCAGTTACTTGTCATAGGAGGTGCTTGCATGTTGAAGCTGATTCCGCTTCTCGCGCTGGCGCTGTTATTCTCGCCGCCGCAAAATCCCTATAGTCCAGATAATCCCGACGCTCCTCCCAATCCCGAGCTGCAGCGCCAGGAGCTCGTCAATCTGGAACACGAAACCGCACGCGCCATCATGCTGAACAACGCCACGTTTTTTCGCCGCGTCTACAGCGACGATTTCAGCGGCACGCTTTCGCACGGGCAGAAGGTGAACAAGCAGCAACTTCTCGATGCAGTCCAAAATGGCGGCGGCAGGTTTCAGTCCTTCAACGCCTCGGACATCACCGTGCGACTCTATCTGGATACTGCCGTGGCCACGTGCCTGTGGACTTCGCGTGGATTTTTCCGCGGCCAGCAAATCGAAACGCAAATGCGCGTAGTGCACGTGTACATTAACAGCCCGCGTGGCTGGCACGTAGTCGCGGGCCAAGCCACGCAGTTGCCGCCCCCCACCCCGCACCCGCTGTAGTCCCTCACAACTCAATTCACAATAGCGCGCTGCCAGCATCACAATTCACAAAAACACGGAGGGTGCC
>CAXMLS010000835.1:0-1590 GCA_964194235.1 uncultured bacterium
CCTGCCGCAGACAGCGATTTTGCTCAACAACCCCCCCCCACTCAACGAGCGTCCTGCGCCACCCGTGCCGTCACCAGCTTTTTGATCAGCGCAGTTGGTACAGGCTTATCGATCGGAAATTGAACAGTCCCTTTGGAAGTGCAAAAACCCGTAAGGTCCTTCTCGAACGTTTCGATCACCGCAGCCGTCGGGAACAAACTGCAGTGCTCCGAAAACGCCGCAAACCACACCAAGACTCTTTTGCCCTTGAACGCCGGAATCCCATAGCTGATGGTTTCCACGGCGTCTCGTGGCACCGCCGACCGAATCGCGGCGCACCCTTGCCCTTCGCCGCAGAGCTGCGCTTGGCAGATTTCACTTTTTTCATGCGCGCGATGCTACAAGGCTTCCCGCATCGAGTCCATGGCGCAGTTCACCGTGCAGCACTCCAGACAGTTGTTCGATGGTTACCATTTGATGGCAAAACGTGATTCCGGTTTACATAAGAGGTTTGCAGGAATAGCCTCTGCTCAACGAAGGAAGTTGCAATCAACTCCATGAGACGAATACTCGCCATTCTTGGCTCTGCAGTATTCCTCGTTATTGCTCCCGGCACCATCGCAGGTTACGTGCCTTGGCGGATTTGCCGGTGGCATTTTGCTCCGCCGCTATTGGGAACCGCCTCCTTTCGGCTCGTCGGAGTGCTCTTAATTGCCGCAGGTCTTCCTGTCCTTTTGGATTCCTTCGCCCGTTTCGCTATTCAGGGTCGCGGCACGCCTGCGCCAATCTTCCCAACGCGCCATTTAGTCGTCGGTGGCTTATTTCGATATGTGCGAAATCCTATGTATCTAGCGGTCGTGACACTGCTTCTCGGTCAGGGATTTTTTTTCGGCAGCGTGCGCATTCTTGAATACGCTTTTGCAGTGGGGGTGGCATTCAATCTTTTCGTCCTCGTCTACGAGGAGCCTACCTTGCGGAAAAGTTTCGGGCTTGAGTACGAAGAGTTTTGCGCAAATGTCCCCAGATGGCTTCCCCATTTGCGACCCTGGCGAGGTTCCGTCCCGAGGTGAAATAAGTTTCATTGGAGGTTGCCGTGTGGAAGGAAGCCAACATTGCACTGTCCCTCGCATTTCTGCTTTTCGCTGCCACTGCGCAGGAGAAACAAAAAGCTGAGCAAGATTTGCCGCCTGCTGAATCGAAAATTCCTCCAGAAGAAGCGCACCGTCAAAATCCAGTGAAGGCAACTCCCGTCTCGCTTGCCGATGGCAAGAAGAGATATGGGTTCGAGTGTGAAATGTGCCACGGCACGGATGGCAACGGGAAGGGCGACCTCGTTAAGTCGATGCAGCTCAAGGTGCGCGATTATCGCGATTCAGCCGCGCTGAAAGATATGACCGATGGCGAGCTGTACTACATCATCGTCAAGGGTAAGGGCAAGATGCCCGGTGAAGAAGGCCGCCTGAAACCCGAACAAATCTGGAACACGATCAACTATCTTCGCTCGCTGGCCCAGAAAGATTCTCCGCCAAAGCCCAAAGCCGAGAAGCCGTAGACAAATTCCGCCCCAATCGACGTCAATTATTAAACTCGGCCAGGCACACACATCTACTT
>CAXMLS010000836.1:0-5448 GCA_964194235.1 uncultured bacterium
AGATGTGTATAAGAGACAGACTATATATATACGGAACGCTACTCCAGAAGCTTGGAAGATGTCAATATCCACCTTGGACTCCGAGTGGAGCTATGGCATAGTGCTCAAGCGAGGACTACGCACATGCGCGTGACGATTGCTGGTAAGGGTGGGGCTGGTAAAACGACGATTGCCGGCACTCTGGCACGCTGTCTGGGACGCCGCACGGGAAGCGTTCTCGCAATGGACGCAGACAGCAATCCCAACTTGGCGATCACTCTTGGACTTTCGCGCCAAGTCAGTGAAGGGATAGACGGACTGCCCAAGGACGTGCTTGAGCAGTACACCGACGAAGAAGGAAAAAACCGTTTACGGCTGAGCTCTCCGATTGATTCCGTTATCGACAAGTATTCCGTTCAGGCGCCCGATGGCGTGCGTTTGTTAGTGGTGGGCAAGGTGGGACACGCTGGCGCTGGTTGAATGTGCCGTTCACATGCCACCGTGCGTGAGCTAATGGGAAAATTAGTCGAAGAAGTCAGACAGTTAACCGTTACAGATATGGAAGCGGGCCTGGAGAACTTCACGCGCGGCACTCCTCGCCATGCGGATACTCTTTTAATCGTGCTCGAGCCTTACTATAAATCTCTCGAGACCGGGCGCAGGATTGTTGAACTTTCACGCGAACTCGGAGTTCCTCGAATCCTGGGTGTGGCAAACAAAGTTCGCTCGAAAGAAGACGAGGCGGCCATTCGCCAATTCGCCCAATCCCATCAGCTAGAATTATCTGCTGTGGTGCCTCACGATGACGCCGTGCTCGAAGCCGACAGGCAGGGACGTTCGCCCATGGATCTTTTCCCCGATGCTCCGATGGTCCGCGCCGTACAAGGTTTGGCGGACAGTCTCTAAATAATTCCCTCTTCTGGCACAATACCTCGGTGAAGATCCTGGTCGCTGGAGTTGGCAATCTCCTGCGCGGAGATGATGGCTTCGGAGTGCGCGTTGTTCAGCGCCTCGAGAAACTTACTCTGCTCGACGGAGTGAAGGTTGTCGAAATTGGCATTTCCGGAATTTCCCTTGTTCAGGAACTTATGGATCGCTATGACGCCTGCATCATCGTTGATGCCGTCAACCGAGATGGTGAGCCAGGAACCTTATATTTACTCGAGCCAGTGATCGACTTTCCCGAAGGCGAAGACGCTCAGAAGCTTCATGGTGAGCTCGTTGATATGCACTACGCTGAGCCCTCCCAAGCCCTCAGGTTAGTCGGCGCTCTCGGGATCCGACCGAAAAGCGTTTATGTTCTTGGGTGCCAGTCGTTGGATGTTGATGAGTTGACAGAGTGTCTGAGTCCAAAAGTTCAGCGCGCGGTAGGAATAGCAGTCGAAATGGTCCAAGCGTTGATCGCCAAATTGCAGGATAACAACTGAAGAAAGAAAACGTGTCAGTTTGGAGACTTTTGCAGATTGCCGCAAACTCCGCTGAATTCCGGGTCGTGGCAGTCACAGTTCGGTTCACTGCATTCCAGATGGGATTCCTTGCCAAGATATGGCGAAAATTCGTCTGTGAACCGGCGCTTGCCTTCTTCGATGCCGGATTCCGTCAGACGAAAAATACGATTCCGGGAACTGTCATCGCTGGCGGTGATCAAACATGAGCTCAATAAACTTTGAAGCGCGTTAGAAAGCTGGTCTGGGGTAAGTTGCAGGAAACGATTTAATTGGTCCGAAGTTACTTCCGTGCCAAGATTCTCGCCTCTCATCCAATACAGCATCTGCAGAATCTCATCTCGCCAGCGGAGCTCATTATCGTTCATAGGGCAACCCTAACGACATTGCTCTCAACGCTCACAGGCAGAATTTCTAACTTTAACTCCGGAACTTCCGCGCATTCGCCGCTGCGTAAATTAAAATGGTATCCATGGCACGGGCAAACGATAAGAACACCGTCTGACGTTGCAGGCGCGACACTCCCGCCTCCTTGCGGACAGTGATTCTTACAGGCGAAGACACGACCATTCGACATCCACACGAGAACCTCTTCTTCCAATATCTGAACTCTGAGGAATTCGCCCTCTTTCAATTCGTTTTCATGCAGCAAAGGCAGCCAATTTCGTTGCGTACTTGCGAGCAATGTTTCTATCGAAATTAATTTGCCGTTGCTGGGTTTAGTCTGGTTCGGCCCAACCAGCGGAGGTGGTGACGAGTGAGCCTCTTCGTCGTTGACCAGCGCATAGCCTCGCAAGGCCGTCGCGATGATCGGGTCCTTAACCAGCGCACCAACTAAATCAGCCTGACCCTTCTGTCGCAAAACTTGGATTATATGTTCGAGCACTTCCCGGTGAAATTCCAACAGCGGAGCCACGGCCCGAAGAACCGTTTCCCGATATGTTTCGTCGGTAGACGTCTCCAGTTCTTCAATCACTTTTTCAAAACTCTCTACATCCATTCGGGCTCCCGGATCTTGGTGTGAATTTCCTCGATCACGTCAGGCAGCAACTGCTCTACCGCAGGAGTAAGCTCTTCTCCCCAGTTATCGTCGATTGCTTCCACTTCAATGATGCTCACGTCGTGCGGCAATTTCTTAAAATAGCTGCCGATAATTAGTAAATTATCCAGACTGATTACACCGGTCACCGCTTCGCTTACACGAGCTTGTATTTCCTCAGGGTCGGGAAGCTGGTGATTCCAGCGATAGCTGTAAACACGCCCTGCTTCCCGGTCACGTTTCACGCCTGCTACCAAAATGAGGCGCTGATAGGGAGGACGATCGTCCAGGTTGTGCATGATCCCGATCGGGCCGTAGCTCAAATCTTCTATTTCCACGCCTTCTGGCCAGGTAAGTTTCTGCAAGCGGTCGCTTAGGAGTGGTCCGAGAGACATATCGCGGAGATTTCGGTATCCGACTCCGCCGATCAAAATTCTGCGAGGTCGAGTTTGAGGTTTCTCCTGACCGTCCAATACGTTTTGTGGAGTCGCGGCCACTAGTCCTCAACGCCGCAAGCGCAGGTATTCACTTCCTGGCAAATTGTTTTATCTCCCGCGTAAATGTGAGTTGTGCAGGGCATACACGGGTCGAAGCTTCTGATCGCGCGCAAAATATCAATACCTTTATAATCTTCCGGCTTATCAAACTCTTCCAAAATAGGCGTATTGAGAACGGCCTCTTCATAAGGCCCAGGATTTCCCCAAGGGTCTTTCGGGGAAGCCATCAACGTTGAGGGCGTAATAATCTGATAATTCACGATAGCGCCTTTATCGATCTCGAGGTGATGGGTGAGCCAGCCTCGGCCAGCACCCCAAAAACCAACGCTCATACGGTTGTTCTGCGGCACGGTGAATGGCGTCGAAGTACGAGAAGCGCCTTTTTTAAGGAGGTCCATTCCCTTCAGCCAATTGTCGTAGGCAACCACGCACTGATAAGAGATCGCGTACGCGCGACCGCGATTGCGCTCAAAAGCATTCCACACATCAGGAATCTTCCACTCGAATTCCATTTCTTCGTCTGCGTACTTTGGTACGCGAATGAGCATGCTGTTTTCGGTGAGATCCAGGAAGCGTCGGTGAGGCAGTTTTTTGGCAAGGATGGTGTTCCACATGCGCACAAATACACCCGTTTCAACAGCCTCGCGGTCCCAGCGCGGAGCAGTGGACCAACTATATTTTTCGCGCCAATTCAAATTTTCGGGTTTCGGCTTTGTCTCTTTATTCCAAGGATGATACGGGCTCAGAGGAGCGCCGAGTGGGTCCGTTTTGTGAGGGTGTCCAGACCAAGGTTCATAGTAAGAGTGCTCAATAAACTCTTCAATGCCGAGATTAATTTGCTGGAGTTTCGTAGTGACTTGTTTCCCGCCAATGATCACACCAGGCGTCGCCCAACGCTGCTCTCCCCAATCGTTGCAATTCGCGTAGGTAGCGTCGTACGAATCTGGGTCATCCCAGATTCCCGTATCGGCAAAATTCAACGGCCGCGTTCCCACTTTTTTGTATTCCGGGTTCGCCTCATAGAAGAATGCGGTTATATCGTCCCAGATTCCGATTGTTTTCTTCGCAAAGTCAAAAGTTTTCATCAGACGGTTCAGATAAACGTTGAAACTCTGAACGGTCACGTTATGGCTGACGCCACCGGGCACGATAGTCTCGGGATGGGGATACTTACCCATTAGAGTTACGTACCCTTCGCGCGCAACACGCGTCATTTCCAATCCTTCTAAATAAAGCTTTCCCGTGAGCGGATTCATGTCGTGAAAGATGTCGCTCATCTTGGTGTAGCCGTGGAGCATGCCATATTGGGTTTCCGTCTTTAAAGCACGATCCCACAGACCGGGCTCGGTCTTCTTTAGCGCCGATTCGGAATAGTCCGGTCCGGCCAGCAGGAACAGATGCATCATGTTGTCCCAGACGAACTCCATACTGAGCGCGAGATTACGAATGACGATCGCCAGCGGGGGCGGACAAATACCAAACGCCATTTCGATAGCCAGTGCAGAGCACGTGGAATGAACTCCGCCGCAAACACCGCAAGCTCGGCTGCTGATAAAAATGGCGTCCCGTGGATCTCTGCCTTTGAGAATGACTTCATACCCACGAAATAATGTGGCCATGGATACTGCTTCGAGCACTTTGCGCTCTTTGAGATCGACGGTAGAGTGAAAAGCGAGTGCGCCAGCAACACGAGTAACCGGATCGAAATCCAGCGAGCGAATGTAGCCGTTCCGTTCCATTAGCCGTTTCAGTTGCTCGCGGGATATGTCCTTACGCTCATACTTGTACGGGTCGGCGATTCCGCCTATCAGCGTGGCATTACCTTGTTCGTCAAATTTAACGGGCAAATTCTTAAAGCACATGTCAGGCGCCTCGCTTTTCTAATGCTTCGTCATGTTGTACTTTTGCGCGGCGGCGCGCATAACCCCATCTCATTTCACCTTGCCACTTTTCGCCCGCCTCTTCTCGGCGCTTTGGCGCGGGTTCCCAACCGTCGCGATACTTCGATTGCGGCGTTTCGCGTCCCGGCTTCACTCCCCTGCCAAACTGGATCGCGCGATAGAGAAAATCCTCCACTCGTCCAAGGGTAGGCTGTTTATCCCGCTGCAACGCCCAACCGCTCGGAACGTCATTTAATTTGTCCCAGAGGGCTTCACGGTTCTGGTGTGCTTGCGACATTTTGCGCAAGAAGCGAACAACACTTCCATAGGCATATGAGGCGGTGCTGGAAACTAGGGAGCCGGGTGCTGATTTATAGAAAGGCGAGAACTTATCGGGGAACCCGGGCATCGTGCATCCGATGCAGATGCCGCCCTGGCTCATGCACCCACCGTGGTGACGCATAGCGCCCCGTTCCACAATGTTGCATTGCACCACCGGACCCCAGCAGCCGAGTTCAACCAAGCATTCGGGATCGCCGTACTTTTTGGCGAACAGCCCTTCTTCATAATAGCCGCCCCGCACACAGCGATCATGCACTGTGTGGTGG
>CAXMLS010000837.1:0-2818 GCA_964194235.1 uncultured bacterium
GGTCAGACCCAAGACCCAGGTTCGTAAACCAAATGCGAACCTGGGAAACCCTCCGTATTTTTGCGAACTATGATGTCGGCCCAATCGTCACACGCAAAATCGGCGTGGGGCATCCAGAACCGGTGCTTCGTGGCGCGACGTTCGCAAAATCAATCCTATCGATCGCGGACTAGAGGCGAGGCGCGTAGGGTTGGAGCTGGGGATTTCCACCGGAGATTTGGTGGTGGGGCAACTTTTCGCTTGCCATGGAACGTGAAGCGAACGTAAAGTTAGCTAGTTCTAGGGGGTTTTCCACGGACAGCACCCATATATGGAACCCGGCTTGCCGGACTACGACGGCCAACAAATTTAACGTGAGCGCGCGACGGAGTGTCGCAGCAGGCGCGCGGGCGAGGGCAGAAAAAATATGACTGCCATCATCACGGTAGCAAATCAAAAAGGCGGCGTCGGAAAAACAACTACAGCAATTAATTTATCGGCGTCACTGGCACATCGCGGCAAACGAACACTCCTCATCGATTTAGATCCCCAAGCAAATTCCACGATTGCATTTTTTGATACCGGAGAAGTGGCGGTGTCGATGTTCGACGTGCTGAGCGATCAGCGCGTGCAGATGTCGGCAGTGGTAAAGGCCACGAAAGATCCGATGCTGTTTGTGGGACCGGGAAGACTGGCGCTGGCCAAGCTGGAGCAAGTGCTGGCGGGACAATTCGACGCGCCATTTAAATTGAAAGATGCGCTGGCGACGATTCAAAAAGATTACGACTACATCGTGCTGGACACCCCACCCTCGCTGGGGATTTTGACGGTGAACGCACTGGTGGCTTCGACACATTTGCTGGTGCCGATTCAGTCGGCGTATTTTGCGATTGAAGGCACGGACGATTTGCTGGAGACCTACGAGCGAATCCGCGCGCGGCCCAATCCGGGGCTGAAGATGCTGGGCGTGGTGATCACGTTATTTGATAAGCGGACAAATATTTCGCGGGACACGCACGGGCAGATTCGCACGGTGTTTGGTGAAGTGCTGTTCAAGACGAAGATCAGTAAAAATGTGCGGCTGGAAGAAAGTCCAGCGTACAAAGAAACGATTTTGACGTTCGCTCCCAAATCTCCGGGAGCGCTGGAATACAAGAAACTGGCCGGGGAGGTTATCCAACGTGTCGAAGAGGATCGGGTTACCCGTCACGCTGAAGATGCGGCATGACGCGCACTACGTCGAATCACTGACGAGCTATAGCGGGGCAGCGGTCGGGCGCATGATTCCGGTGGAGAAGATCCGCCCGAATCCGGACCAGCCGCGCAAAGCGCTGGGAGATTTGCGCGAGCTGAGCGATTCGATTCGCGAAAAAGGCGTGCTGGAGCCGCTGCTGGTGCGGTTCGTGGCGCGCGAGGATTGCTACTACATCATTTCGGGCGAGCGGCGGTATCACGCTTCGCGCGCGGCGGGACTGCGCGAAGTGCCGTGCATCGAGAAGACCGCGGACGACGCCGAGACGCTGGAAATCGGACTGATCGAGAATTTGCAGCGCAAGGATTTGACGGCGTTCGAAGAAGCGGACGGGCTGGACCGCCTGGGCACGCAATTCGAATATACGCACGATGATATTGCGCGAAAGATTGGGCGCGCGCGGACCTCGGTGACGGAGACGTTGTCGCTGCTGCATATTCCGGAGGCGCTGCGCAAAAAGTGCGCGGAGCAGGGGATCAACACCAAGTCACTGCTATTGCAAGTCGCGCGACAACCGACCGAAAAGAAAATGCTGGAGATGGTACACCGCATCATGCAAGGCGGGTTGACGCGAGAAGAAGCGCGACGAGAGCGGAGGGACGATGCGGCGTCCGGGCCACAGAAACCACGCCCGTTTTTGTTTCAGTTCGAGCCGCAGGATGAAGAATTTAAATTCAAGATTCAGTTCAAGAAGAGCCACGTCTCGCGGGATGAGTTGATTCATACGCTGCGGGAGATACTGGCGCAGTTGGAGGGGTCGTCGTCTAGGGAGTCGGATTCCGCGGCGGATTCTACAGCGGCTTAATTCGTGGTGGTGGTGTGGCGCGGGGTCGCGCGCGTTCTGGTTGTCTCTCGCCGTTTGATCAAAAACACTGATCGACAAGTTCAAAGTGTTGCTAGATCATTTGCAAAATCCCTGCTTGCGGCAGGCAGGCCCACATGCAACTGCGGCGTGTGGGGCGCCAGTTTCGTTTCGATACCCACGTAATGACTAACTGACGCGCGCAAGAAGCCTACCCTTCTAAGCTACTCGTGGGGCACTTGCAGAAAAACTTTCCAAGCACGGAAAGGGAACTGGAGAGACCTTGGCGGTGGAGCTTTCTTCACGGCAGATGTGGACGATGGAGCGGTTGATCGAGGCGGGTTTCCAGCCTATTGCCATCGCTCCTTATGAAAATGCACTGTGCCTTCACAGAGGCGAATGTGCGGTGGTGCTTACTCCGGTGGCGAATGGGGGCTTGAAAGTGCTGGCGCCGGCTTCGTACCTGGTGAACGGAAATTTTGGCGTGCGGCTGAAGCGGGCCGACGGGGAAGTGTTTGTATGGAAGAAGGCGGAGATTGCCGCGACTCCTGAACGGCTGCGGGAGTTGGATGCTTTTCGGCGGGAATTGACGGAGATATTGGAATTGGCGCCTGCGCAGTAAAAAACGTTTCGATACTCCAACTTTATTCCTACACCTCTTAAATTTCATTTGTTGCGTAATTTGCAATTCAGTTGCGGTGATTGCAAACTGAATTGCAGCGGGTGCATTAGGGATGCTTGGTCGCGCCGGGTACGATGCTGGAATCGAAGAGAGATTCCTCCAC